>NZ_JAKGAW010000004.1:0-166387 GCF_021532475.1 Pseudoalteromonas sp. APAL1
TTACAAACTTGATAATTATTTTTTGCTAAATCAATCGCAATAACGTTAAGATTCACCATGTATGGACTCCTTTTGTAAAAGTTTTGTCGCTTATTACGTTACCCCCCTGTGGGAGGGGAGTCCATACATCTCTGTGGTTCAAATATTGTTTTTACATGATTTGCACAAATACATGATTTGCACAAAGGAAAGTGAATGATAAGAGAGTGAATGAATCACGAGATTACTTTTTACTTCCTCTTAAGCGCAGCGCCTCTTATCCTCTTTGTGAATTAAAGAGCTTTTTCTAACCACAGAGGACACAGAGAGCACAGAGGAAGAGAAGATGAGACTTAACTTTTTTAAATATAGGTTTCTCTGTGTAGCGCGCAGCGCCTCTTGTCCTCTTTGTGAATTAAAGATCTTTTTCTAACCACAGAGGACACAGAGAACAGCCATTTGTCTAACACCTAGGCTAGTGCTTATTTATAACCGTTAGGGTTTTTACTTTGCCAGCGCCACGTATCTTGCATCATCTCGTCAATGCCGCGCTCAGCTTGCCAACCAAGCTCCTTAAGCGCCTTTTCTGGGGCAGCGTAACATGCAGCTATATCACCCGCTCTGCGCGGCGATATTTGGTAAGGAACAGCTTGTCCGCTGGCTTTTTCAAAGGCATTAACCATTTGTAATACCGAATAACCATTGCCTGTGCCAAGGTTAAATACGTGCGAACCTGTATCACTAGCAATGCGGTTCAGCGCTTTTAAGTGACCAAGTGCTAAATCAACTACATGAATATAATCACGCACGCCCGTGCCATCTACCGTATCGTAGTCATCACCAAACACACCTAGCTTTTCTAATTTGCCAACTGCCACCTGAGAAATATACGGCAGTAAGTTGTTAGGAATGCCATTAGGGTCTTCACCGATTAGCCCCGACTCGTGCGCACCAACAGGATTAAAGTAACGTAAAATTACAAAGGCAAAGCGTTCATCCGATTTAGCAATATCTTGTAGCATCATCTCAACCATGAGTTTAGATGTACCGTATGGGTTTGTTGTGCCACCAACAGGGAAGTCTTCGCGAATTGGTAAGCTTGCTGGGTCGCCATAAACCGTTGCTGATGAGCTAAATACTAATTTGAATACACCAGCGTCGCGCATTGCATCAACCAGCGTTAACGTGCCTTGTACGTTGTTTTGGTAATACTCAATAGGTTTAATAACCGATTCGCCCACGGCTTTTAAACCTGCAAAGTGGATAACGCTGTCGATTGAGTGCTCACTAAAGATTTTATCTAAACAGGCTCTATCTAAAATATCACCTTGGTAAAATGTGACATCTTTACCCGTAATTTTTTTAACACGAGCCAATGACTCATTTGATGAATTGCTTAAATTATCAAGTACAACAACATCATTACCCTGTTGTAATAATTCTAAAACGGTATGTGAACCGATATATCCGGCTCCGCCGGTGACTAAAATGGTCATAAGATTTCCATAAACTATACCTGATTAAATTAGGCTTATTTCATCATATTTAGCGCTAAATTACATGAATAAAATGTGATTATTATTCTGTATGGCAAGGTGAGGTAGTTGTTTTTGATTACACTTTATACCATATTGGTTACACCTAGCTGATTACATATTAAGCTATAGTTAATCGTCAGCTGCTAAATTTTTAAGCACTAGCTAAACCTGTTAACTGGAGAATATGATGAATATAGTAAAAAAAGTTGCGTTAGCGCTTATGGTTACGCTCCCGGCTTTTGCTCATGCAGGCGAAGCAAAAGTTAAATGGCATGACTTTAATGATTATCGTGATGTACGCCCAGGGAATAACTCACCAAAAGGCGCATTTCATAAAAATGTGGCAAATAATTTTGAAAAACACTTTAACAAACTAGCTGAAAAGCTACCCGAAGGTTATACCTTTAATGTTGAGGTGACAGAGCTCGATCTAGCTGGTGATGTGCGTTTTGGTACCATGAATGAGCTACGTATTATCAAACCAATTTACTTTCCGCGTATCGACCTAAATTATTCAATTACCGATAAAAACGGTAAAGTCGTAAGCGAAGCAAACGATGTAAAACTCAAAGATATGGGATTTATGGATCGTATGAAGATGGGTCGTGATGAGGCTTATTATTACGATAAACGTTTAATTACTGATTGGTTCGAAGATGAGCTATTACCTTCGTTAAACCTTGATGAATAAACTTAGTCACTATGTGGCTGTAGCAGTAAGTAAATAGTACAACTAAATACATATTTAACTGCTGCTACAACTTATAAATTTCATTTTATTGAGACTACCCGTATATAAGTTTTTCTTTTAGCTTATTCGTTTAACGTTCAATACCTAAAGTACTAAAAGTATTCATAGTCTTGATCTTGGTTACATTTTGAACCATATTATTATTCTATTACATGATTTTTACTTGGTGTTCACACTATACATTTTATAAATGTTGATTATGTAATAGTTTGAAACCTATGGAGAAATGGAATGATTAAGATCAATAAAGCTTTACTTGTAACTAGTTTACTTTTACCTGCTTTTGCCTACTCTGGTGAAGCCGAAGTAAAATGGCAAAATTTTGATGAATACAGTGATGTGCGCCCAGGGAGTAACTGGAAAAAAGAAAATTACTATAACAGCGTTAAGCGTAACCACGAAAAAACGTTTAGAAAGTTAGCAAGTAAATTACCTGATGGTTATGTTTTTTCTGTTGAGGTAACAGATTTAGATCTTGCTGGTGAAGTACTGTTAGGTAATGGCAATGGCAATAGTACCGAACCTCGCGTAATGTCATCTACATACTCACCTAAAATTACCTTAAATTATACAGTTAAGAGTAATGATGGAAAAGTTGTTAGCCAAGATAGCAACTTGAAACTTAAAGATATGAGCTATCTAGATGGTATCGTAATGCGTTACAAAGATTCATACTATTACGATAATAAACTGATTGCCGAGTGGTTTGAGGATAAACTGCTTCCGTCAATTGACTCAGCTGAATAAATACGCTTTTATGGCAGCAACTTTATATCGAGTGCTTTTATTTGCATAATTAACAAGATATAAAAGCGCTGCCAAAATTAACTATATGAGTTTTAACGATGAATATACTCATTGTTAAACTTATGGCTAAAGAGCCACTTTCACTTTTCCGTTAGTTTACTTAAACGTCGCTAACAGTTGTAATAGCTGTTGCAGTTTAATAACGGTTTTTTTCAGTTTTTCTTCGTCCATACCGTCGTTGCTTAAGCTTTCTACATCAGCAGCAACATCGAGAACGTAAGGTTTAAAGCGTTTAGCTTCAAAATCAAAGCCAGCATCTTTTGCAAATAAGGCTGTGAATTTGCCGTGCCCTTGCTGCTGTAAGTCATCTAATTTTTTATCGGCATCAAGTGCCTGACGGTAAACGATTTTTAGGTTAGCATTTAGCTGTTCTATAATTGAATCCATTTTTTTCCTAAAGCTTTAGACTGCAATGCCGATATAGTACGTGGATTGTCATAAAAAGTCAGGTAATGAACTATGAATATATCAGGATCAAGCTTACCAGCGATGAGTGGCGGTGGTGAAAGCGCCGAAGTTTACAGCGCATCGCTTGCTAAAAAACAGCAAAAAGCAGAAGGTGCAGCAGCTCTAGCGCTAATCGAAGGTGCAGCCACATCGAGTGCAGCAGCGCAAACACCTGCTAAGTCGGTAACTGCGACACTAGGTAATAACGTTAACGTATACGTTTAACTAGATAGGGCGTGTTGACCCTTTATGATTGATTTTGCAGGTATTTAGGCAAGGCAGAGCCTATGCAGTGTAGTTGTTCCCCATAAATAGGCGATAACGCAGCATTAATGCCAAACACGCGCTGCCCTTCGGGTTCTTCCTAGGGGCGATTAACTCTTTGTTACTCGATTTTTACTTAGTCCACTAGGTTACAAATCTCGCGCCGCGATTAAATCGCCCCTAGAGTGAACAAATTTCAATCAACAAAGGTCAACACGCCCTTAGATCGATTGGCGTTTTACTTTTTTCGCCGCCGATCTCGCGCACCAGTTTAGGAACCAAAAACCCCGGCAATGCTGCCAGCATAGCCGTCACGATTTCTCGTGCCTGACCCTCAGCTATATCAAAATGGCTGGCACCTTCCACTTTATCTAGTAGATGTAAGTAGTAAGGTAATATATCGGCCTCGAACAGTGCCTCACTTAGCGCAACTTGCGACTCGACAGAGTCATTCACATCTTTTAGTAACACCGCTTGATTTAATAAGGTAACACCCACAGCTTTTAATTTTTGCATGGCAGCTTTAAAGTCATCATCAATTTCGTTGGCGTGATTGATATGGTTTATAAACACCACTTTTAACGATGATGCAGCAAAGCGTGCACATAGCTCATCAGTAATTCTTGCAGGGATCACCACAGGTAAGCGGCTGTGAATACGTAGGCGCTTAATTTGCGGTAGCTGCTCTAACTCATCCATAAACCAACTAACGGCATCGTCTTTGGCCATCAATGGATCACCACCACTTAAAATGACTTCGTTGATGTTGCTGTCGGCTTTAATATAAGCCAGTGCGTCAATTAAGCTGCGTTTGTTTAATTGGTTTTCTTGATACGGGAAATGGCGTCTAAAACAATAGCGACAATTTACCGCACAACCGGTTTTAAACATCACTAAAACGCGAGAGCGATACTTGTGTAACAAACCCGGTTGGTTGTTATCTTGCTCTTTTAAGGGGTCTTTGTCGTAACCTGTTTTTGCTAAAAATTCTTGATGGCGAGGCATCACTTGCAGCAAAAGAGGGTCGTTTATGTCGCCATAACGCATTTTTTTGATAAAAGGCAGCGGCACGCGGACAGGAAAAAGACTGCGTGCTTTGAGGTCTTTTTCGTCTACTTTGCTTGATAATCCTAGCATTTCTAGCAAGCGTTCAGGACAAGTGACAACATTTGCCAATTCTTTTTGCCAGTTTTTATGCAAATTTACTTCATTTCTTTGTATCATTGACACGTAGATTACTCGAAATTATTTAGACAGAGGAAACGATGGCGAATTATAGCACCAATGAGTTCAAGGGCGGCCTAAAAATTATGTTAGACGGCGAACCTTGCAGCATCTTAGAAAATGAAATGGTAAAACCAGGTAAAGGCCAAGCGTTTAACCGTGTTCGTATTCGTAAACTTATCACAGGTAAAGTACTAGAAAAAACGTTCAAGTCAGGTGAGACCGTTGAAGGTGCAGACGTAATGGATACCGATTTAGCGTATCTATATACTGACGGTGAGTTCTGGCATTTCATGAACAACGAAACATTTGAGCAAATCGCTGCTGACGAAAAAGCACTTGGCGACAACGCTAAATGGTTAGTTGAAAATGACGTATGTACAATCACGCTTTGGAACGGTAATCCAATCGCCGTTACTCCACCAAACTTTGTTGAACTAGAAATCACTGACACAGATCCAGGTCTAAAAGGTGATACAGCAGGTACTGGCGGTAAACCAGCAACATTAAGCACTGGTGCTGTTGTTCGTGTTCCTCTATTCGTACAAATCGGCGAAGTGATCAAGGTTGATACACGTAGCGGTGAATACGTGAGCCGCGTTAAGTAATAGGCTTTGTTAAGCAATTTATTATAAAATCCCAGCTTCTGCTGGGATTTTTTTGAGAAACAGTTTATGTCTAAAGCCCTTTGGCAACCAAGCGCCGATATTGAAACTTTACGCCACCGTGCCGCCATCATTCGCTGTATTCGTGAGTTCTTTTATGCACGCGATGTTATGGAGGTTGAAACACCAAGCCTAAGTGCTGCCAGTGTAACCGACGTTCATTTAGCGACATTTAGTACCGAGTTTGTTGGCCCAGGTCATGCTGGTGGCTTACCACTTTATTTGCAAACGTCACCAGAGTTTGCCATGAAGCGTTTACTTGCTGCGGGCTCTGGGGCTATTTTCCAGCTGTGCAAAGCCTTTCGTAATGAAGAGGCGGGTAGTCATCATAACCCTGAATTTACGATGCTTGAGTGGTACCGCCCAGGCTTTGATGAGTTTGCGCTTATGGATGAAATGGATGAGCTTATGCAATTGGTGCTTGGCGTAGAAAGCGCAGAGCGACTCACTTATCAGCAAGCCTTTATGAACGCCTTAGGTGTTGACCCTTTAACTGCTGATATCAGCACATTGCAGCAACTCGCAACAGAGCAGGGCTTTGCCGATATTGCTGCGAATGAAACACATCGCGATACCTTGTTACAGCTATTATTTTGTATGAAGGTAGAGCCAACAATTGGCCAAGAAAAGCCTTGTTTCGTTTATCATTTTCCAGCTTCGCAGGCAGCTCTTGCACAAATTTGCCAGCACGATGAGAGAGTTGCAGGGCGCTTTGAGTTATATTTCAAAAATATGGAACTGGCAAACGGCTTTAATGAGCTGACCAATGGCAAAGAGCAAGCAGCTCGTTTTAGTGAAGATAATCAGTACCGTGAAGCAAATGGCTTAAAGCAAGTGCCAATGGATGAGCGTTTAATAGCTGCTCTAGAGCATGGTTTGCCACAATGTGCGGGTGTCGCATTGGGTATTGATCGACTCATTATGCTGGCAACGAATAAGCAAAAGATCAAAGACGTGATCGCTTTTGATGTTGAAAGGGCTTAACTTATTTGGCTCTAGGCTCAAGGCTCATGGTGCTAGGTAAAAAACCTAGCACCCAATTACTTATAGCTCGTAAATAAATGTCACACCGGCAACCATTGGTTCGCCAAGTTGTGTGTATGTATGAGTGGTGTAACCGTCTAATGGATCGTTACCAAACTCAAAACCACGAGTTGGTACGTCTTCATCAAATAAGTTACGTGCCCATGCATTAATGCTCCAATTATCACTTTCATAACCAAACGAAGCATTTACCAAGTTGGTGCTTGGTGCTTGTGAGTTATGGCTGTCAGAGAAGTAATAATCGTCTTTGCCTTCTACACCAATTGATGCGTAAAGTGCTGGCGTAAAGTTATAACGCGCAGTGAATGCATATTGGTATTTAGGTGCTTGTGCTTGGTCACGGCCATCTTGATCAAGGCCTGATTGCGCAACAAAGTCATTGATTTCTGTATGTAAATAACCTGCACTACCCGTAAGTAGTAAATTGTCAGTGGCTTGGAAGCTACCTTCAATTTCTAAACCGTAGTTTTCACCAGAGCTGGCATTATCGATATAGCCTGTGAATTTTTGACCTTCAACCTGCCACGATTTTAACTGCATATCTTCGCGATACATGTAGAAAGCAGCAAGACGTAACACAAACTTATCGTCTAGTGAGCTGCCTTTCACACCAAACTCACCGCTCCAAAGGTATTCAGGGGCAAATGATGTGTGATTAGCGAAGAAATCAGCATCTAGATTTAAGCTTTCATCTTTTGCTTTTGCTAACGCTTCAGAGTTAATACCGCCAGCCTTATAGCCACGAGTAATGCTGGTGTAGATCATGGTGCGATCAATCACTTGGTATTCAAGTGCAAGCTTACCGCCCACCATGACATCATCAGTTTCTTCAATAAAACCGTTGTTGTCGGTGTAGTCGCCTTGATACTGCTCGACACGCAAACCCGTAATTAAGGTTGTTTTTGGACCAATAGGTGTTGCTAATTGACCATACGCTGCAATATTGCTGGTTTCATAATTTGATGCAAATGGTTGCGTAAGCCAAGTGTATTGGCGTTCTAAATCAACTTCGCGGCCTTGGTAGTAAATACCGGCAACCCACTCACCAGACTTACCGCTAAATTGCAGCTCGGCTGCTTGATCTTGACGATCGCGAAAGTAAGCATCTGTTGAGCTATAGCCCCATTCATGCAAGCCTGCAGCACATAACTCTGGTTGGGCTTCATCATTACACACCCAGTCTTCGTCGTAGCTGTATAGCAGCTCGCTGTCGATACCTGAAAGGTTTAGGCTAACATCAAACCAGTCGAAGCCGGTGTAAATGTTGGCAAGGCCAACTGCAATGCTTTCTTGGTTATCTTGGCCTGGTTCATCAGCCACACTGTAACGGCTGTTATCCAAGGTGAAGGCATCATAGCCGTTATTAATATCAATGTAATGAACGCTCAGTTCAGTACGTAGGTGATCGGTCAATTGGCTGTGTAATTTAAAGCGAGAAACGAGCTCATCTTGTTGTTGGGTATCTTCGCCTAAATAACGGTTTTCAACATAGCCATCAGACTCACGTTGATAAATACTGGCGCGTACTGCTGTGTCGTCGGTAATACCCGTACCTGCGGCAATACCTGCTTCATAGCTGTTGTAGTTGCCCGCACCTAATTGTACTTTCACACTTGGGTCAAGGGCGGGTGTTGCAGATTCCATTTGAATCATGCCAGCTAATGCATCAGCACCAAAGCGAGTCCCTTGTGGGCCGCGATAAATTTCTACCTGGTCGATATCAAATAACAGTGAACTGCCGCCTAAACCAGAGTAGTTGATGCCGTCGATCACTAAGCCAACCGAAGGATTAATGGGGTCAACAAACTGTGAGCGTAAACCTACACCACGAATTTGCACGAAACGACCACGAGATGCCCCTGAGGTAAAGTTTACATTCGCTGCACTAGCAAGCATTTCATCTAAAAACTTTGCACCACGTTGATTGATTTCATGGTCTGAAAATAAACTAGCACTGGCACTTAATGTTTGAATGCTTTCTTTTTTGAAATCACCGGTAACTACAATTGTTTCCAACTCACCATCTTCAGCGTAGGCAATCGAAGATGCTGCAAATAAAGGCAGGATGGCAGCAGATAATAATGATAAACGTCGTTTCATGTGGATTCTTAACTCCATTTTCGGGACTGCTATTCTAGCAACCTAGCTAGCCAAATGGCTATAAAATCAATTTTTATGGTATAAACGCAGGCAATTATACGTAAATTGATTAGGAATACGACTATGACCTTTAAAGTCGACTTTAAAGTGCGTGATTATGAGTGTGATTTACAAGGTATTGTAAATAACAGTGTTTATTTTAATTACTTAGAACATGCTCGCCATGAATTTTTACATGCTCAAGGTATCGACTTTGCAAAGCTAGCAAGAGAAAAAGTGAACCTTGTGGTGCTTCGCAGCGAAATGGATTACAAGGCATCACTTGTGCCGGGTGATGAATTTTACGTGGCCGTTGAGCCTGAGCGTATCAGCCGTTTAAAGTTTGCATTTAGGCAAACGGTGTATCGCAAACATGACGATAAAGTGATGCTACAAGCATTAGTGATTGGTACGTCGGTAAATGAAAAAGGTCGTCCTTTTTTACCAGAAGAAGTCGATAACTTATTCAAGTAAACGAGAGTGTTTCAAAAAAACGGGGCTTAGAACAATTTTTTACAGATAAAACATGTTTTTTTAACGATCAAAGCAGTCAAATATTGTTACTATTATGGTATTGGAATTTGAATTGTAAAAAATATGAAGCGTTTAGCCGTACCACTTTTGTTTGTATTATTTTGTTTAGGGTGTTCATCAACCAGTACAGTCACAAGTGAACAATTAAAATATACTCAGTGGCAGCTATCAAAGGTGAATGGCTTAAGTCTTGATGTGTCGCAAAGTGCATCAATGCGATTTATTGAAGCAATGCAAATAAATGGCTTTGCAGGCTGTAATAAATTCTTTGGCGAAGCAGTTCTAACTGACGATGATTCAATTGTAGTAAACAAGCTAGGCATGACACGTAAATCGTGCGGTGAGAAAGCCGATGAACTCGAACGTAGTTTGTTAACCGCGTTAAGAGAAGGTGCAGCTATTAAGCTTGAAGGTGAGCAACTGACTTTGCAAGGTATGCATCGCTTTACCTTTATCGCCAAAAACTAAAGCGCATGTGCTTGCAGCAAATTTTTAACTAACGTACACTCATTGCGTTAATAAAAAATAACGAATTTAAACTTGTCGGAGTGCCTTTAACAAGGCTGAGATCGCGAAAGCGGGATCCGTGAACCTGATCAGGCTAACACCTGCGTAGGGAACAAGCTGCCTCACTAGGCGCTTGTGCGCCAAATTTTGGGGCATAAGCGGCACAGGCTGCACTGGTAAGCATTTAACTTACTAACGATCCAATGGCGTTTGCCACTCTCTATTGCACTTGCAATATCTGACAAGACAACCCTTAAAGCAATGAGGTAAGTCATGTCAAACACAACAACTAAACCATCTCGCCGCGAAGTTCGTGCGGCTGCATCAGAGTATATTTATAACTTAACGGGCCAACCGTTTCCTAATTCTCATAAAGTTTATGTAGAAGGCACGCAAGATAATGTGCGAGTAGGGATGCGTGAAATCACCCTCAGCGATACCTTCATCGGTGGTACTGAAGAGAATCCCGTATTTGAGCCTAACGCGCCAATTCGTGTTTACGATACATCAGGCCCATACACTGATCCGGATTTTAAACTCGATGTGCGCAAGGGCCTTGAGAAATACCGTGAAAAGTGGATTGAAAGCCGCGGCGACACTGAAATTTTAGACTCAGTGACTTCGCAATTTTCTCAACAGCGAATGGCAGATGAAGGGTTAGATCATATCCGCTTTGAACATCTACCAAAGATCCGCCGTGCAAAAGCAGGCAAAAACGTAACGCAAATGCATTATGCGCGACAAGGCATTGTGACGCCTGAAATGGAATATGTGGCGATCCGTGAAAACATGGGGCGCGCTAAAATTCGTGAAGAGTTACTTGCAGCCCAGCACAAAGGCGAATCGTTTGGCGCTAGCATTCCTGATTTTATTACCCCTGAATTTGTGCGTGATGAAATTGCCCGTGGCCGCGCCGTGCTTCCTAACAACATCAACCATCCAGAAACCGAGCCGATGATCATTGGCCGAAACTTTTTAGTTAAGGTGAACGCGAATATTGGTAATTCGTCTGTGACTTCATCAATTGAAGAAGAAGTCGAAAAAATGGTGTGGTCTACTCGTTGGGGCGCTGACACGGTAATGGATTTATCAACGGGTCGCTATATTCACGAAACCCGTGAATGGGTGGTACGTAACTCACCAGTACCAATTGGCACGGTACCAATTTACCAAGCGCTTGAAAAAGTAAACGGTGTGGCTGAAGACCTAACGTGGGAGATTTTCCGCGATACCTTGATTGAACAAGCTGAACAAGGCGTTGATTACTTTACTATTCATGCTGGGGTATTACTGCGTTACGTGCCGATGACGGCAAAGCGTGTTACCGGTATTGTTTCGCGTGGTGGCTCTATCATGGCGAAATGGTGTTTAGCGCACCATAAAGAAAACTTCTTATACACGCACTTTGAAGAAATCTGTGAAATTTTAAAACAGTATGATGTGTGTTTTTCATTAGGTGATGGCCTGCGTCCAGGCTCTATCGCCGATGCTAATGACGAAGCCCAGTTCAGCGAATTACGTACTTTAGGTGAGCTGACAAAACTTGCTTGGAAACATGATGTGCAAGTGTTCATCGAAGGCCCAGGCCATGTGCCAATGCATATGATCAAAGAGAACATGGAAGAGCAGCTAAAACACTGTGAAGAAGCACCGTTTTATACTCTAGGTCCATTAACCACGGATATTGCACCGGGGTACGATCATTTCACATCAGGTATTGGCGCTGCGCAAATTGCTTGGTACGGCTGTGCCATGCTTTGTTATGTAACCCCTAAAGAGCATTTAGGCTTACCAAACAAAGAAGACGTTAAAGAAGGTTTAATCACCTACAAGATTGCTGCTCATGCAGCCGATTTGGCAAAAGGCCACCCGGGTGCGCAAGAGCGCGATAATGCATTATCAAAAGCACGCTTTGAGTTCCGTTGGCATGACCAATTTAACCTAGGTTTAGACCCAGAACGCGCCCGCGAATATCACGACGAAACATTGCCACAAGAATCAGGCAAGATTGCACATTTCTGCTCTATGTGTGGCCCTAAGTTCTGCTCGATGAAGATCACTCAAGAAGTACGTGATTATGCCAAAGATCTTGAAGCAAGAGGCATTGATCCAAATAACGTAGGTGATGCTATCGAAATCAAAATGGTCGATGTTGAAGCCGAAATGAAAGCGAAATCAGACGAGTTCAAAAAAACAGGCTCTGAGATTTACCACAAAGCAGTTTAATTGATGGAGCTAGGCATCAGCGATAGGCTCTAGGTATTTACCTAGGGCCTAGAGCTTAGGCCTAGAAAGTTTATGTCATTAAAGATAGCGATATTGGGCTTTGGTTTAACTGGCCGTTTAACTGCATTAGCACTTGCTAAAGAGCATCAGTTAAGTGTGTTTGAACAAGATGATGAACATGCTAGCAACAGTGCCGGTAGCGTTGCTGCAGCGATGTTAGCCCCCCTTGCAGAATCAGTCCTGTGTGAACAGGATTTAGCCATACAAGGGCTTAATAGCATCATTCGTTGGCAGCAAATTTTAAGTGAGCTCGATGAAGCGGTGTATTTTCAACAAACAGGCAGTTTAGTGGTTGCTCATCAGCAAGATAGGGGCGATTTACAAAGTTTTGTGAGCCGCTTAAAACCGCTTGAAAGCTATCAGGCACACGCATTGGTTGGCACTCAAATCGCAGACCTTGAGCCAGAACTAGCTGGGCGGTTCCATCAAGGTGTGTATTTACCTTGTGAAGGGCAACTCGATAATCAGGCATTTTATCGCGCTAGTTTTAAAAAGCTTACCTCGCAAGGAGTGCAATTTAACTTTGGCTGTAAAGTTGAATTGAACGCTCATCGGGTGAATGGCCAAAGCTTTGATTATGTATTTGATTGCCGCGGCTTAGGTGCTAAACAGGCTGAACCTTTACTGCGTGGAGTAAGAGGGGAAGTAGCGCGTTTATATGCACCAGAGGTGAACCTAACTAGACCGATACGGCTGATGCATCCGCGTTACCCAATTTATATTGCTCCTAAGCCAAATCATCAATTTGTGATTGGTGCGACTGAAATCGAATCGCAAGACCGCGGTAAAGTCACCGTGCGCTCGGCGCTGGAGCTATTGTCTGCTGCTTATACGGTGCATAGCGGCTTTGCTGAAGGACGTATCGAGAGCTTGCAATCAGGGCTTCGTCCAGCGTTTGCAGACAACCGCCCGAAAGTCACAAAACAAGATCGAGTGATCAGTATTAATGGCTTGTACCGTCATGGCTATTTACTTGCGCCTCAGGTGGTTGATGACGCAGTGAGCTTAATTGCTTAAGGATAAAAATGAATATTTTAATTAATGGTCAGTCAGTTACAGTAAGCGAGAATACATCGCTCACTCAGGCGTTGAGCCAGTTTGGTGCAAGACCGCCATTTGCCGTTGCCGTCAATGGTGACTTTGTACCGCGCAGTCAATGTGATGCTAAAACCCTCAACGAAGGCGACAGCATTGAGTTATTGTCGCCAATTCAAGGAGGCTAAGATGGATAGTTTTTCGGTTTATGGTGAGCAGTTTACAAGTCGGTTACTGATAGGCTCAGCATTGTATCCTTCACCTAGTGTTATGCAGGATTCGATAGTGGCCTCACAGGCTGAGATTGTCACGGTTTCATTAAGACGTCAGCAAAGCGCTGTTGCGGGTGATGATTTTTGGCAATTGATAAAAAACACTGGGTTAAAGGTGCTGCCGAATACGGCGGGTTGTCATAGCGTAAAAGAGGCGGTGACCTTGGCGCAAATGTGCCGCGAAGTATTTGCCACTGACTGGATCAAGTTAGAACTAATTGGTGATGAATATAATTTACAGCCCGATCCAATCGCATTGCTTGAAGCCACTAAAATTTTATTGGCCGATGGCTTTAAAGTTTTACCTTATTGCACAGATGATTTAGTGCTGTGTCAGCGCCTCGCTGATTTAGGCTGCGAAGTATTAATGCCTTGGGGCGCACCGATTGGCACGGGTAAAGGCTTGCTGAATCCTTATAACTTAAAAATGATCCGTGAGCGCTTGCCAAACCATACTTTAATTGTTGATGCAGGCTTAGGTTTACCATCTCATGCCTGCCAAGCGCTTGAATTAGGGTATGATGCCGTATTATTAAATTCGGCAATTGCGGGTGCAGGTTGCCCAGTAACGATGAGTAAAGCGTTTAAGAGTGCGGTTGAGGCGGGGCGATATAGCTATGTGGCTAAAGCGATGCCAGAAAAAGACGTAGCAAGCCCATCAACGCCGACGCTCGGTATGCCATTTTGGCATCAAGAATAAAATGTGAGGAATAACATGAATCAGGTTGTATGGACCATAGCTGGCTCAGATTCGGGCGGCGGTGCAGGAATTCAAGCCGATATCAAGGCAATGCAAAGTTTTAATGTACACGGCTGTACGGTTATTACTGCTTTAACGGCACAAAATAGTTTAGGTGTAGAAGCACTTAACCCGATTTCAACAGAGGTGATTGAGTCGCAACTATTAGCCTTAGCCAGTGATATGCCTGCCAGTGTGATTAAAATTGGCATGCTTGCCAATGTGCAGCAAATACAGCTTATTAGTGAGCATTTAAAACATTACAAAGCAACTTGGGCAGAGCCACCTTTGGTTGTTTATGATCCGGTTGCCATTGCCTCAAGTGGTGACTTACTTACAGAAGAAGATACTGTTAGTGCCATTAAAGAGTGTTTATTGCCATTAGTCGATGTAGTAACACCGAACACTCACGAAACGCAGCTATTAACCGGTGTTTATTTGATTGGCCCAAGCGCAGTGAAAGAAGCCGCCGAGAAGTTAACAGGCTATGGTGCAAAAGCGGTGATCATCAAAGGGGGTCATTGGGATTACCCAAGTGGCTATTGTATTGATTACTGCTTGCAAGGTGATCATGCATATTGGCTTGGTAACGAAAAAATTCAAACTCCGCATAGTCACGGTACTGGATGCAGTATGGCTTCTGTTATTGCTGCGTGTTTAGCCAAACAGTATCCACTCAAAGATGCCTTTATTTTAGCGAAAGCCTATATCAACCAAGGATTAAAAGCAGCTGTTCGATATGGTGAAGGGATTGGCCCCGTTGCACATACTTGCTTTCCTACAACGCTGACGGATTACCCACAAGTTATCGAGGCCGGAAGTTGGCTAGGTGATGAGCTCGACTTTGATTGCCCGGTTGATTTTACTATGGCAGCAGGCTTTGCCGAATGCGACTCTAAACAGCTTGGGTTATATGCCGTTGTTGATACGGTTGATTGGTTAGAGAAGTGTTTAGCTGAAGGAGTTAAAACCGTTCAATTAAGAATGAAAAATGTAGACGATGCAACACTCGAAGTTGCCATTGCAAGTGCAGTTATGCTAGGGCAAAAGTACGATGCGCAGGTGTATATCAATGATTATTGGCAATTAGCGATTAAACACGGCGCTTATGGTGTGCATTTAGGGCAAGAAGACTTACAAACCGCTAATCTAATTGCCATAAAAGAGGCTGGGTTACGCTTAGGTGTTTCGACTCATGGCTTTTATGAGATGCTACGCGCGCATAATTACAGACCAAGTTATATGGCGTTTGGCGCTATTTATCCAACCACCACCAAAGACATGACAGGGCAAATTCAAGGTTTAGAAAAGCTCGAAAAATTTGTACCGCTAATGGCTGATTATCCAACGGTGGCGATTGGTGGAATTGATATATCACGTGCAGAGCAAGTTGCGAGTACGGGGGTTGGCAGTGTTGCAGTAGTACGTGCGATTACTGAAGCCGAAGACTACCAAGCAGCCATTGCCAAGTTAAAACAGCTAGTCGAAGGTCAGTCTTAGCATGAGCGCGTTAAGCGACAAAGAGCAAATTCGTTATAGCCGCCACTTGCTACTCAAAGAGGTGGGGCATGCGGGGCAGCAAAAGTTAAAGACTGCACATATTGTGGTTGTCGGGGCAGGTGGGCTTGGCTCACCTGCACTGTTTTATTTAGCGGCGGCGGGTATCGGAACGCTCACTTTGATTGACGACGATAAGGTTGAGCTTTCAAATCTACAGCGACAAATACTTTATAAAGTAAACCATATGGGGCAGGCAAAAACACAGGCGGCTGCCAAGGTGTTAAGTAGTTTAAATAATCAAATTACGGTTAAGCCCCTATGCCAAAAGCTTGATGAAAGTAACTGTGCTGAGCTTCTTGATGGCGCTGACATCATCCTTGATTGCAGTGATAACTTTGCTACCCGTTATTTGGTTAATCGCTATTGTTTAGCTAAATCTATCCCTCTTGTGTCAGCTGCTGCCATTGCAACACAGGGGCAAGTGATGAGTTTTGATTTTCGTGATGAACAGAGCCCTTGCTATGGTTGTGTGTTCCCGCAAACTGAGGAGCAAACAGCGCTTAATTGCGATAATGCTGGGGTATTGAGCCCGTTACTGGGGGTTATGGGCAGCATACAAAGCTTATTGGCTATCAATATATTGCTTGGCCATAAAGTCGGTAGTGAGTTTATTCAATTTGATGGGCTAACACTAAAACAGCAGCACTTTAATATTCAAAAAGATAGTGAATGTTCAGAGTGTAATAGCAGAGTGTAGGCGCGGTTTTGTATTGAATTTTAAGCAAACCACTTTTAGTTAAAGTGGTTTGCTTAATTGGTTTGCTTAATTGAACTTATTAGTCGTTAATTTTCGCAAATGGTGTGCCCATACGTGTTACTGTCTCTGGGTGTTGATCTGATAAGAACTCAGCTTGATTTGCACCCCAGGCTAAAATAACGGTAGAGCCTAATTTAAAGCGACCCATTTCTTCACCCTTCTTCAGGGTAATTGCATTGTCACCTTTCGTTGGGTAATTCCAACTAAATACATCTTTACCTGCTGGTGGCGTTACTGTGCCTGCCCAAATAGTCTCGATGCTAGCAACAATTGTCGCACCAACAAGTACCATAGCTAGCGGGCCAATTTCGGTTTCGAAGATAGCCACAACTCGCTCATTACGAGCAAATAGGTTAGGTACATTTTGCGCTGTTAACGGGTTTACCGAAAATAAATCACCCGGAACGTAGATCATTTTGCTCAGCGTACCATCAACAGGCATGTGAATACGGTGGTAATCTTTAGGCGCTAAATAAATAGTCGCAAACTTACCGCCTAAAAACGGCGCTGTGTCTTCTTCTTTGCCACCAAGAAGTGCTTGTAAGCTGTAGTCGTGGCCTTTTGCTTGGATGATTTGACCGTCTACTACATCGCCTAATTGGCTAATTGCACCATCAACGGGGTGAGCAATAATGTCGCTTTCTTCAGCAAGTGGACGAATGCCTTCTTTTAATGGGCGAGTGAAAAACTCATTAAAAGTTTTGTAATGAGCTGGATCTGGGTATTTAGCCTCACTCATATCAATTTTGTATTGTTTGATAAACAATTTAATTAAGGCCGTTGTTAAGCCACCCGCTTTTGCTGCTGCCAACTTGCCAACCATGCGCGAAATGAAATGTTTTGGCATGGCATATTGCATAGCAATTTTGAATTTATCTAAACTCACTTGTTATTTCCTAAATAGTTATACGCGAGGAGCGCGTGCACCAGCACGGCCGTCGGCCATAGTTTCTAAAATTCGGTGGTAACTGTCAAAACGAAGTTCTGAAATTTCACCATCATCAACAGCTTGGCGAATTATACAGCCAGGATCGTTTAAATGCTTACAATCTCGAAAACGACAGCCACCAATAAAATCACGGAACTCTTTAAAGCACCATGTAACGCGCTCAACATCTAAATGCCACAAGCCAAACTCACGAATTCCTGGTGAGTCGATAAGATTACCGCCACTAGGTAAATGGTGTAATCGCGATACGGTTGTTGTGTGTTGACCAAGGCCACTGTTCTCGGAGACCTCTTGGGTTAGGATGTCAGCATCTGGCAGTACAGTGTTCACTAAGGTTGATTTACCCACACCACTTTGACCAACAAAAATGCTGTTTTTACCGACCAGTTTTTGTTTAAGTTCATCAATGCCTTGACCCGTTTTATTACTGACTAACAGTACTTGATAACCTAACTCTCTATAGATATCGAGAATTTCATCAATAAAAGCAAGGCCTTCATCGTCAATTAAATCTATTTTGTTGAGCACTAAAATAGGCTCAATTCCCATGTCTTCACAGGCAACTAAATAGCGATCGATAATGTTTGGCGTAAACTCAGGCAGTACTGCAGAGACCATTAAAATTTGGTCGATATTGGCAGCGACGACTTTTACCCCGTCATAAAAATCTGGGCGCGTTAGTTGTGAGCGACGTTCATGAGTTGCCTCAATAACGCCAGCTAAGTCGCCTTCACTAACTTTTGCACGGCGAAAAATAACTTCATCACCACAGACAAGGCTCGATACTGTTCTGCGAATATTACAACGTAATATGCTGCCTGATTCGGTTTCGATGTCGGCATGTTGGCCAAATCGACTGATCACTACCGCATTTTCGGCAGGACCTAAATTGTCATTTTGCCATTGCACAGTTGCCCCTTTCTCTTGCTTTTTATCTGCATTAGAGAGGCGTTTTTGATGGTTGGCCTTAATTCGACGCGATTGGCCTTTACTTAATTTCTTTTGTTTTGCCACTTTTGGCCTATAACTTGAGTAAATGTCGGGCTTTTTGAAAAAAAAGCTTTAGGTCGACTGATGATACTAATATGATATATCTAAATGCGTTGGATCTAAAGGAAAGCACCGCTAAGGTAACTATGTCTTTTCATAAATCAAATCTTATCTGGCTCGACCTGGAAATGACCGGCCTCGAACCAGCAACAGATAAAATACTCGAAATTGCCACTGTTGTCACCGACAGTGATTTAAACATTTTGGCTGAAGGCCCTGTTATTGCTATTCATCAAAGCGATGAACTGCTTGATGGCATGGATGAGTGGTGTACGACTCAGCACGGTCAATCTGGTTTAACAGCTCGCTGTAAAGCAAGCACATTCACAGAGCAAGATGCCATTGAGCAAACACTGGCATTTTTGAAGCAATGGGTACCTGCGGGTGCTTCGCCTATGTGTGGTAATTCTATCGGCCAAGATCGCCGCTTTATGAATAAGTACATGCCTGAATTGGAAGACTACTTTCACTACCGTAACCTCGATGTAAGCACAGTTAAAGAGCTTGCGCGTCGCTGGAAACCTGACGTGTTAGCACAAGTGAACAAAAAAGGTTCGCATCTAGCCCTCGACGATATCAAAGATTCGATCATGGAATTAAAGGTTTACCAAGAAAAATTCTTTAATTTGTAAAAAACATTTGCAAACACATCGGATTATTGTAGAATCCTGCCCCGCTTAAGACGTTAACCCCCGCGGGGTTAGTGTGTCTTTAGCTAAACTTTTATAGTTGAAAGTTATAATTTGCGGCACTAGCTCAGTTGGTAGAGCGCAACCTTGCCAAGGTTGAGGTCACGAGTTCGAGCCTCGTGTGCCGCTCCAATTTCTCACCAAAAGAAATTGATATAAGTTTCAAGTGGAAAGTTGAAAGCACCAAGCTATTCAAACTTGTAACTTGAATCTTGTAACTAGAAACTATTTGAATGCGGCACTAGCTCAGTTGGTAGAGCGCAACCTTGCCAAGGTTGAGGTCACGAGTTCGAGCCTCGTGTGCCGCTCCAATTTCTCACCAAAAGAAATTGATATAAGTTTCAAGGGGAAAGTTGAAAGCACCAAGCTATTCAAACTTGTAACTTGAATCTTGTAACTAGAAACTATTTAAAGCGGCACTAGCTCAGTTGGTAGAGCGCAACCTTGCCAAGGTTGAGGTCACGAGTTCGAGCCTCGTGTGCCGCTCCAATTTCTCACCAAAAGAAATTGGCTTAAGTTTCAAGAGGAAAGTAACTAACTTGAAGCTTGTAACTTAAAACTAGTAACTTATTGTGCGGCACTAGCTCAGTTGCCAGAACGTTTTACCGCAACCTTCAAGGTTGTGCACCAACGGACAAATTACTGACTACTTTTGAATGCGGCGCTAGCTCAGTTGCCAGAACGTTTACCGCAACCTTCAAGGTTGTGCACCAACGGACAAATTACTGACTATTTTTGAATGCGGCACTAGCTCAGTTGGTAGAGCGCAACCTTGCCAAGGTTGAGGTCACGAGTTCGAGCCTCGTGTGCCGCTCCAATCTCTAAATAAACCCCAAAACACTTTCTTAAATATAAAGCCAAGTTTTGCTTACAGCTTACCGCTAGTTTTAGATCTGACCTTGGATTGTCGCGACAATGCGTCTAGCGCCACCATGATCTCGGTGTTCACCTAAATAGATACCTTGCCAAGTACCTAGCATTAAGCGGCCTTGATTAATTGGTATGGTGAGTTCAGCACCTAATGTACTGCTTTTTATATGGGCTGGCATATCGTCATCACCTTCATAATCATGACGATAATAACTTTGTCGTTCTGGCACAAAGTGATTGAAGTGACTTTCCATATCCATTCGCACAGTCGGATCTGCATTTTCGTTAATGGTTAAGCTTGCAGAGGTGTGCTGAATGAAGAGGTGTAATAAACCGACTTTGTACTGTGTTATCTCGGGGAGTTGACGAAGTATTTCGTCATCAATAATGTGAAAGCCTCGCGAGCGAGGCTTTAATTGAATTGTTTTTTGCTGCCAACTCATAGTTTATCAAAGCTTACTTCGATATTGGCGTTACCGTCAGCTGACGTGAATGGAATTAACACCTTGGCACCTTCGCATTTGTGAGCAATTGTATGTCCTTTGCCAGACACTACAACTGGCGTTGCCATATCAAACTCATAGCCTTTTTCGCCAAGTAAGTTTTTAGCACCACCTGTCACCATGTTAGTGATTTCACCGACCATATCGGTAACTTCTTCATCGATAGTTTCTGGTCGTTCTCCGAGCATTCTTTCCATAATGGTTAATGCTAGGCTTTCATCAAATGAGATTGAAAGTGAGCCTTTTGTTTGTGGTCCAACCATACCTATTAAACCGGAAACATCACCACGGGCTACTTCATCTTTTTTTAAACTAGGTTTACCCGGTTTCAATTCTGTTTGAGCCATGGTGCTCAATACATTTAATAATGATGATAAAAATGGGTTGATGAACTCCACATTCATTATTTAATTTCCCTCAGGTTACGCAGCCAAGCTGCAATTATAACTTAAGTGTAGTGGCTGTTCTGAACAGTGCACTTAATCTTTGCAATTTTCACACTTTCCATGTGCTTCGATAGTTTGTCCAGAGACAATAAATCCACTTTCTGCGGCGAGATTATTCAGTTCGTGAGAAATCACTGTTGAATGTAACTCTTTAACAAAACCACAGCTGTCGCAAATTAATAGTTGTACAGGGTGAATATGATCGAAATGATGGCACAACATAAAAGAGTTAGTACTTTCGATTTTATGAATAAAGCCAAGTTCAGACAAAAAATCTAACGCGCGATAAATAGTGGCAGGTTTTGCACCAGACTCAGTTAATTTAAGTTGTTCTAATAAGTCATAAGCACCTACACCACCTTGCGCACTAGCTAAAAGGCGAAATACTTTTTCACGGATAGGCGTGAAACGTGCACCACGATTGTCGCAGACTTGTTTTGCTTTACTAACGAGTGATTCTATATTCATCTTCTCTTATCCTTACGCTACCGTGATATACTAACATACTGTATTGTAGTTGCAGTGTTTTTATTCGCTATCTCGTTTTCAAGGAAGTTTGTTAATGACTGAGTTGCTCGCCGCGTTCATTTTCTTTTTTGCTGTGATTGATCCAATCGGTACGGTGCCTGTCTTTATTGCTGTAACCCGCTGGGATGATGCCAAGTTTAAACGCAAAGTTGCACTTAAAGCGGTAGGAGTGTCGGCATTAGTTTTGCTTTTCTTTGTTATTGCTGGGGAGTTGCTGTTAAACGCAATTAAAATCCCTTTATCGGCATTTCAGATTGCTGGCGGCATTGTTCTATTACTTTTTGCGCTGTCTATGATCTTTGGCGAGAGTAAGCCTGAAAGCGAAATTAAAAGTGTCCGTGATAGTACCGAAACGGCTATCTTTCCGCTGGCAATTCCATCAATTGCAAGCCCGGGGGCAATGCTCGGTGCAGTGTTGATGACACGCAATAATGAATACACATGGTTAGAGCAACTAGTTACCTCTGCGATAATGTTATCGGTGCTCATTATCGTCTTAGTGTTACTTTTATTGGCTACTCAAGTTCACAAATTAATTGGTGATAGTGGTGCCAGTATAATCAGCCGAGTGATGGGACTAATTTTATCTTCAGTGGCTGTGACGAACATTCTTGGCGGCATAGCTCACTACTTTGGTTTGAGTGTCGTTGGATAAGATGAATTAAAGTGCATTTTCAGTAATTTAAACTTTGAATATTTGTCTTCTTTTATCTAAGTTAAGAAGTAGGCAATAAAAATTTAAGGAATAGAGAATGCTACTCAAAAATGTTGTTTTATCAGTTTTTCTGATTTTTAGTTTAGGTGCTTGCATGGAGCCAACCTATGACAGTGGTAAGTTAAAAGTTATTGAAGTAACTGATCATGATTTTAAAATTAATGGTGAAAGCGCAGTAACAGTGATCATTGGTCATGCAAATGTTGCTGAGTACAGCTTTTCACTTCGTAAAAGTGATTTAAAGAAAGGTACACTTTTACAATCAGTGTCTGACAGCAACCCGAATGTTCGCGCTGATGGTACATTTTTTAGTGAATACTATGTGCAGTCAAAAGATCATGATACTCATGCATCAATTGAAATTGTTGAAATCGACCCTGTTGAAAAAGTAGCGCGTATTGCAGTGGGTGCCAAACTAGTTAACCTTAAGAACGAAGATTATAAAGAGTTAGAAATCACCATATTTGAACTTACAGGCAAAAACTTAGAACACCTCCTTAATGAAGTTAAAAGTTAATTTATCCACCATTTTGTAAGAAGTGAGTGTGTAGTCCACTTCTTTTATTCTTTTCTTCCCCATCTTTGATTATGTCATGTTGCGATTGAGCATTAGTGATATAATATCGAAAATTTTGTCAGGGCATGATGCATCTCTTAAAATTGCGTCATCGCTGTACTGAGCGTTAATCGTATTAGGTAATCAAGTTGCAAGTAAACGTATTGATCTTTAAAGGGGCCATGTTATGAGCACAACGACATTAAACCGCCGTTTTTCCGTGGCACCCATGTTAGATTGGACAGATCGTCACTGTCGAACTTTTCACCGTAAAATGACTAAGCATGCTGTGCTTTACACTGAGATGGTGACAACAGGGGCTATTTTATTTGGTAAAGGCGACTACCTTCATTTTAACCAGCATGAAG
Source organism: Pseudoalteromonas sp. APAL1 (assembly GCF_021532475.1). Taxonomy (NCBI): domain Bacteria; kingdom Pseudomonadati; phylum Pseudomonadota; class Gammaproteobacteria; order Alteromonadales; family Pseudoalteromonadaceae; genus Pseudoalteromonas; species Pseudoalteromonas sp. APAL1. The sequence continues at coordinate 23,223 of NZ_JAKGAW010000004.1, forward strand.
GGCCTGTGGCATTGCAGCTTGGTGGCTCAGATCCTGAAGCGTTGGCTAAGTGTGCAAAGTTAGCGGCAGAGCGTGGCTATGATGAGGTTAATCTTAATGTTGGTTGTCCTTCTGACCGTGTGCAAAATGGTCGTTTTGGTGCTTGTTTAATGGCAGAGCCGAAGCTGGTTGCTGACTGTGTTGCAGCAATGAAGGCCGAAGTGACTATTCCTGTTACAGTTAAAACGCGCATTGGTATTGATGAGCAAGACTCGTATGAGTTTTTATGTGCCTTAATTGAAGCAAGTCATGATGTTGGTTGTGATGACTTTATTATCCATGCCCGTAAAGCATGGTTGAATGGTTTAAGCCCAAAAGAAAATCGTGAGATCCCACCACTTGATTACCCGCGTGTTTATCAGCTGAAAAAAGATTATCCGCAACTTCACTTAAGTTTAAATGGTGGCGTGAAAACCATTGCTGATAGTGTGGCTCACCTTGAGTATGTTGATGGCATTATGATTGGTCGTGAAGCGTATAGTAATCCGTTTATTTTGTCTGAGGTTGATGAAAACATTTATGGTGATGAAGCCTTTACGCTTACTCGTCATCAGGTTGTGCGCTCTATGTATGACTATATCGAAGATGAAATGAGTAAAGGTGCTAACTTTTGGCATATTGCTCGCCACATGTTGGGGATTTTCCAAGGCCAACCTGGCGCGCGTGGTTTCAGACGTCACCTTTCAGAAAAGGGTCATGGTAAAGCGGCTGATTTATCTGTTATGGATAAAGCCTTAAGTTTTGTCCCAGAAGCCTAATCATTTCCCTCATTAAAAAAGCCACATTTTGTGGCTTTTTTTGATCCTAAAATTTGGTGAAAAAGTTAATTTTTTAGTCAAATTAGTTATTTTTCATTCAGTCACCAGTCAGTCTAATTCTTGATTTTTAAATCTCAACTTATTGTATTTAAATAGTTATTTATATTTTCGTGGTAGTTGGCACAAGAATTGGAATCTCCTTGATGTATTAACCCAATAATCAACAGGAGAGTCACATGGGTGTATTAAATCGCGTAAATGACATTATTCAGGCAAACCTTTCAGCTGCATTAGACAAAGCAGAAGATCCTGAAAAGCTACTGAACTTACTTGTGCAAGAAATGCAGGATGCATTGAGTGAGTGTCGTGCAACTGCAGCCACGTTTCTAACGCAAGAAAAGCAAATGAAGCGTGAAATTGCCGCTAAACAAGCAAAAGTAGCTGACTGGCAAGCGAAGGCAGAAAAAGCACTGAGTAAAGATCGTGACGATCTTGCCAAAGCGGCATTAGTTGAAAAACAGCGTTTAACTACAGAAATCGAAGCGCAACAAGCTGAAATGAATAAAGTGGCTGAGTCACTAGCAAAGCTCACTGAAGATTGTCAGCGTTTACAAAATAAGCTTGCAGATGCAAAAGCAAAGCAACTGACTTATATGCAAAAAGAGCGCGTTGTTACAGCACGTTTAAAAGTAAAAGAGCAGCTGCATAGCAGCAAAGTTGAAGATGCATTAGCGCGTTTTGACTACTTAGAGCAACGCGTTGAAAATATTGAATCGCAGGTTGAAGCGTATGAACTTACGCAAAGTGATGCGGCAAATTCAGCAGCAGCACAAATTGCAGCGCTTGAGAAAAATGACGCGATTGATAAAGAACTTGCTGATTTAAAAGCAAGTATGAAGCAATCTGCTTAGGAGTTTAGTGATGAATACATATCATACATCAACACGTTGGTACCGAGATCTAAGCAACAAGAAGATCTCTGGTGTGTGTAGTGGCTTAGCTGCACGATTAGGCTTTCCGGTATGGTCTACACGTTTAGTCATGATCATACTACTTATTCAAATGCCGTTGTTAATAGGCTTGGGTTATTTAGTGGCTCATTGCACTTTACCAGTTAAAGGTTACTAGGAGTCTTTTATGAAAACGTTAGCTATCATCATCTTAGCAATGTTATTACTGTGCACAGATACAATTTCGTTTGTATCGTTTGATACATGGCAGTTGCCTTTGTCGATTGCAGATATGAGCTGGGCTGGGCTTGAAGTGCTTGGTGCTATCATCGCAGTAATTGCCGTTGTGGCTGGGGTTGCTTTATTTACTATTGGCTTAATTGGCGCAGGTGTTGTTGCTGTGATTGGCGTAGTGCTTGCGTTTTTATTTGGCTCAGTTGTAATTGCATGGCCGTTATTGTTAATCGCCGCGTTGTGTTGGCTGGTTGCCGATAACAAAAAATCAGTGGCTTAAGCTGTGAATAAACTGCCTTAATAGCCAAAGTATGCTAAATTTAGCGGGTAAGTAGATGTCTTAACAAGGATTAAAACATAATGAAGTTGTTACCCGCACTGTCTTTTTTTACTGCAAGTTTATTATTTAGTACGTTTACATCTGCCCATAGCGGTCATGAGCACAGCGAGGTTGCAGAAGTTACCGTGAGTGACGCCCAAGTTCGAGAATTCTTACCCGCTAGTAAAGCGACTGTTGCTTATCTTACTATTACCAATCCAAGCGATCACGCCACAGTGCTTACTAAAGCCGAACTGGATGGTTTAGGCCGCGTTGAGATTCATCAGCATACGCATGTTGATGGCATGATGAAAATGCAACAGGTTCTTTCACTGGAAATTAGCGCTCATAGTCAGGTGGAGTTTAAACCTGGCGGTTATCATTTAATGGTTTTTGAACCAGAGGATGAACTAAAAGCAGGGCAAGAGCGTAAACTCACGCTATATTTTAAAAACGGCAACCGAGTTTTTACTCAAGCTAAGGTTGTGTCTTTACAAGAAATGTCTGAACAGGCTGCAAATAAGAGTGAACAACACTCACACCACTAGGAGGTACCATGTCTGAGCATAAAGGAAAAATAGCCAGCGCATTACTTATCATTTTAATTATTTTCTATGCAATTGCGGTTTACTGGAGTAGTGAGCCAGATCGCATGGATGTTGTAAACAAGGCAAAACAAGAAGCCCAACAACGGGGTGAAAAGTTTGTCACCGGTTACACAACCACGTCAACACTCATTAATGTTGCAAGTACATTGTTAAACAAACCGGGTGGCTATTTATCAAATGATATTATGCCACCAAGTGTGATGATGGATAATATGCCGGCATGGGAATACGGGGCGCTTGAGATGACTCGAGACCTGGTATTGTCGATGCGTAAAGACTTTAGTCGTTCACAATCACAGTCGACCGAACATGAGGCTCTGAAAAAAGCGCAGCCGCAATTTAATATAAGTTCAGTAGCATGGGCATGGCCAAGTGCTGAGGCTGAATATCAAAAAGGCATTGATTTACTGATTGTATATCGAACTCAAATTGCGGATCAAAATGACCGCGATAGCCAGTTTTATGCCCGTGCAGATAATCTACGTGGTTGGTTAAAAGAAGCTGAAAAACGCCTAGGTAGTTTAAGCCAACGCTTAAGTGCCAGTGTCGGCCAAGAACGCTTAAACACAGATCTAGCCGGTGATACCGCAGCCCATCAAGCAACCTATACGCCTTTACAGAATCAGGTAAAAACATCATGGTGGCAAATTGATGATGTTTTTTATGAGTCTCGTGGTGCAACATGGGCGTTGCTGCATTTTTTACAGGCAGTTGAATATGATTTTGCCGATGTCTTAGAAAAGAAAAATGCGCGTGTTAGCCTGCAACAGATTATTCGTGAATTAGAGGCCACACAAGAAACCGTGTGGAGTCCAATGATATTAAATGGTAGTGGTTTTGGCTTTGTAGCCAATCATTCATTAGTAATGGCGAATTATATTTCTCGAGCCAATGCGGCTCTAATTGAACTTAGCGAACTTTTAGCGCAAGGATAAAATGATGAAAAAGTACTGTTTAGCGGCCGCTTTATCGATGGCCTGTTTAGCTCCGACAGCGCAAGCTGACACACTATTAGGTTTATATCTTGGTGTTGATGGCTGGCAATCTGATAACAGCGGTAGTTTTGCCCAAGACGGTAATCTACAAAGCTTCAAATTTGATGATGAGACGTTTACGAGCTACTACGCAGCACTAGAGCACCCAGTACCACTTGTACCAAATATTAAACTTAAGTACACAGAGCTTGAATTAAACGGTTCAACCATGCTTGATGAAAGCTTTAGCTTTGGCGGTTCTAACTATGTGGTAGGTACAACCGTTGGTACGGTAAGTGATTTGTCACATGTTGATTATATTCTTTACTATGAGATTTTTGATAACGATTTAGTGTCTATCGATTTAGGTGTCAATGCTAAACAGTTTGATGGTGAGATTACGGTAACGGGTACATCGCAAAACGGTGGACCAAGCACTACTGAGCGTGTTGATTTTTCAGGCTTTGTACCATTAGTGTATGGCCGTGCTGAAGTTGGCTTACCATTAACTGGCTTGAGTGTTTTCTTTGAAGGTAGCTTACTGGCTATTGATGATAGTAAGGTTCAAGATTATCAAGCCGGTATTGCTTATGCGTTACTTGATAACCTTGCTATTGATATGGATATTAAAGCGGGCTATCGTTCAATGACGCTAGAGCTTGATGATATCGATGATATCTACACAGATATTGATGCTTCTGGGCCATTTGCTGGTATTCAAATTCACTTCTAAATAGATGGTGAATCTATTATTAGCTGGCAGGCTATTTTAAAGCATGCCAGCTAACGTCAAACTCATCTTCTAAGGATGTCGATAAAATATTTTTATAAGCTTTATTTATCGGTGTACTAATGAGTTTTTTAAGCTCATCACCAGTTTGAGTAAACTTATAGTAACTAAGCACCAAATCATTACTTTTAGCTTTTAATACAAGGCGCTGATTCATAAAACTAAGGGCTAACTCTTGTCCTGCTTTTAATACTGCTGATTCAATTTCTTTTCGATACAACAAGTTAATATCCATTAAAGTCAAAATATCAGGAAAACTAACAGGGGTTTTGCCCAAATTAAATGACACTTTGTTGCCTTTTCTTAATAAATCAAATAGCGACGGCTTTTTGTAAAAGCCCAAGAGAATTAAGTGACTGTGGTCTTTTTCGTTAAATCCACACAGCGAGGTGCAGCGCTGTAATGCATCGGCTTCACGCTGAGTCATAAATTTAAGCGTTTGTAAGCTTTTGATTGAAAATGTACCTGGAGCAACAGTTTCACCTGCCAATATTTTTGCCCACAGTTTTTGCATTGCAGTATTTGCAGTATCTTCGCATAAGCTAATAAAGCGCTCTATCCAATCGAAATCTGGTCGTTGTTGACCAGTTACATCGGGGCAAAACGCCATCGCCATTGCCATAATGGTTTCGATATTTTCTTGGCGCTTTATTAATTGGATTTCTTGGCGTGTATGGGCTCTGTCGAGTAATGTTGCTTCAGCTTTTACTTGATAGGGTAGCTGTTGTTGTCCTTGCGGCGAGTATTGTTCATCGTTTGTTTGATTGATTTTTACAGACGATGTTTTATGGATAGGGTATCCAAGCTGGTTTTCGATTATGTTAGCAAGATTAATTCTCGCTTGAGCCGCTTTGACTGTCATCGGTAGCAATTGCCTTTTCTGTTGTTGCTAACTGCGCATAGGTTTTTATATTGTTCAAAGCCAACTTAACCGAGTTATTAAGTATATATTGGCTTAATAAAGCGAGGTAGCCGCCAATAATAGGAGTGTTGACTTCACCTTGTAATGTGCATCTAACCTCAACGCCATCTGCGGCATTTGAAAAACGTATCTCGCCTTTTGCAATGTGCTCTTGGTTAAACAAAATATTAAACATCATTGCATTTTTATTTAGTTGGGTAATGGTCATCTCGCCTTTGCCAAAGCGACTTTGCCAAAACTGATGAGCGCCAACGCCTTGGCTTGGCTCTGCAATTATAAATTCAATACTTGGGTCAACTGCTTGCCAAGGTTGCCACTCAGGCCATTGGTTAAAATCACTAACCAAACCTGCGATTTCTTCGGCGCTTGCTGATATTCTTATCGACTTATCAACAGTGTATTGTTGAGAAAGCATTAAACCCACCACAAGCGCGATGAGTGTCATAACAAATAATGCTTTTAAACTCACAAAGAATAATTTAATAATCTCACCTCAGGCAATAGTTTTATATCTTTCATAACATTATACGTATCTTAGGCTATAATCTTTTTGATACGACTGTATATGTTATCACTAATGTACCACAGTCGAATAAGTGATAGAATTTTTATGCATCGTTGTAAAGTGGAGAGTCACCATCGATACAGTTTTACGGTGTTCACTTTAAGGAATTATTAATGACATCAGACAGTAATGACTTTTTATTTAACGACCAAGATGATGAGCAGCTTCTCGAAGAAACTGTATCTGATTTTTGGGATGTATTAATAGTCGATGATGATCCTGAAATACATTCTGTCACTAAGCTAGCTTTATCTGGGGTTGAGTTTTGGGATAAAGGCTTGCGATTCCATCATGCCTACTCTGGTGCAGAAGCGCTCGAATTACTTAAAAAAGACCATTCTATTTCCGTTATTTTACTTGATGTTGTGATGGAGTCAGATGATGCTGGCTTACAAGTTGTGAAGCAGGTCAGGGAATGCCTAAAAAACCATAATATTCGTATTATTCTTCGTACTGGTCAGCCAGGGTATGCCCCTGAAGAAAAAGTAATCCGCGAGTACGATATTAATGATTACAAAACTAAAACTGAGCTGACTCGTAGTAAATTGATTACTTCACTGGTAACAGCTATCCGTTCTTATGAACAAGTTTGCCAGCTCGAATTTCAAAGCCGCGCATTGAACAATATTCTACTCGCCTCGAAGGCTATTTTAGGCTTTACCGATATCAAAGCTTTTACCATGGCTGTATTAAAGCAGCTTTCGTTTATTTTAGATTGTGAGCCTCACGGCTTACTGTGTGGTTCGATTGAAGATGACGATCGGGTTTTTGTTTTGGGCGGTGGCGCTGAATACAACGATGTAATTGGTCAGCGAATTGAGCAGCTTGATAATGGTCGTATCATTTTACAAGTGAAAAACTGCTTAGCACAAGGTGAGCATCAACATACTGAGCTTGACAGTACCTATCTACTAAAAAGTAAAAATCGCCAAGCCGCGATTTACTTAGAAACTAATCAAACGCCAAGCCCATCGCAGTTACAATTTGCCGAGATCTTTTTAACCAATGTAAGTGTTGGTCTTGATAATGTGCGCTTGTTTAACCGTTTATGTGATGCAGCGTATAAAGATATTTTAACAGGTCTTCCTAATCGTAATGATTTTATCAACAAAGTAGAGCGCTTTTATCAGCCCGGTAAAACAGACTATGTTTTTTTATTGATTGATGTTGCCCATTTCTCTGATATCAATAATGGTTTAGGGCAAGAAATTGGTAATTTGCTTTTAAATGCCATTGTTGAAAGGCTGCAACAAGAGTATCCAGATGCCGAGCTACTTTCTCGAATAGGTGCTGATGTGTTTGGTTTGATATTACCAAAACAGCGTTATGACCTTGAGCAGTTACGCGAACATCTTAGTTTACCTTTTACTGCTGGCGAACATATTTTACCTATCAATTTTAAGATTGGCTTGTGCCTTCAAGGTGACTTTCAGAAAGCGGGTATTGAAACACTAAAATTGGCATATATAGCTTTGAACCAAGCTAAAAAGAATTCCTCTGAAATGGTCGTCACGTATACTCCAGAAATGGAAGAACAGATGGCATGGCGCTTAGGGATTATTAGGCAGCTTCGTCAAGACTTTGAACAACGTAAACTTGAAGTGTGGTTCCAGCCGCAACTAGATTTGAATACATTAGAGATCATTGGCTGTGAAGCATTGCTACGTTGGCCGTCAGGGAATGGCCAATATATTTCCCCGGCTATATTTGTTCCCTTGGCTGAAGACGCAGGTTTAATTGTTGAAATAGGGCAGTGGGTACTAGAACAAGCATGTTTACAACAAAAGCGTCTTGAACAGCTTGGCTTTAACATTAGTGTTGCTGTAAACGTTTCAGTGCCACAGTTTAAAGTGAAAGGTTATGCGCAGCAGGTTAAAGACACTCTAATAAAATATGAAGTTAAGCCACAGTTTATAGAGCTTGAAGTAACCGAAAGTGTGGTAATGGACGAGCTGAGCAATGTTATTACCACTCTTGAGGAGTTAAAAGCATTTGGCATTGAAATTGCGATTGATGACTTTGGTACAGGCTTCTCATCGTTGAGTTATTTGCAAAAACTGCCGTTAGATAGACTCAAAATCGACAGAGCATTTATAAAAGATCTACCAGGTAAGGGGTGTGAGGCTATCGCTGCGTTAATTATTTCTTTGGGTGCAAGATTAGGTCTAAAAACAATTGCAGAGGGAGTTGAAACACAAGCACAAGCTGATTATTTACTTGAGCTTGGTTGTGATGAAGTACAAGGATTTATGTACGCTAAGCCTATGCCTGAGAACGAGTTAATCACATATTTACAAGCCAAACATTAATTAGCTTAGCTCTTGACCCTAGTTACTTGCAGCGCCCTTCAATGTGAAGGGCGTTTTGTTTTCTATAATAATCTATAAGAGTGGGTTATAATTCGCCCCTTTTGTTAGCAGAGTACACTTTATGAGCGCATTAAAAGCCGAGCGAGGCCTGTTTTCTTACCCTAAGTATTGGGCTGAATGCTATGGCACGGCGCCATTTTTACCAACCACCCGTGCAGAAATGGATGCATTAGGCTGGGATAGTTGCGATGTGATTATCGTCAGTGGCGATGCCTATGTTGATCACCCAAGTTTTGGTATGGCTGTAATTGGCCGCATGCTTGAGTCTCAGGGGTTTCGCGTTGGTATTATTGCTCAGCCTGATTGGAACTCAAAAGATGCCTTTATGGCGTTAGGTAAGCCTAACTTATTTTTTGGTGTGACTGCGGGCAATATGGACTCGATGATCAACCGCTATACTGCTGAAAAGCGTATGCGCCATGATGATGCATACACGCCGGGTAACATAGGTGGTAAACGTCCTGATCGTGCTGTGGTTGTGTATAGTCAACGCTGTCGTGAAGCTTATAAAGATGTGCCGTTAATTATTGGTGGTATTGAGGCGAGTTTACGTCGTATTGCGCACTATGATTACTGGCAAGAAAAAGTACGCCGAAGTGTTTTGTTTGATGCCAAAGCTGACATTCTAATTTACGGTAATGCAGAGCGTCCGCTTGTTGAAGTTGCGCACCGAATTGCTGGTGGTGAGTCGGTTGATACCATTCAAGATATTCGTGGTACCGCGGTTATTCGAAAAGAGCCTTTGCCGGGCTGGCGTGGCAGTGACTCTACGGCTATCGATAAAATCGGTAAGATTGATCCAATTCCAAACCCGTATGGTGCAGATGATGTCGGTTGTAGTAAGTCTGAGTTTAAACAAGCGGGTATTGATTTAAGCGCTGAGGCTGCCAAGCCAATCACTATTCAGCCTGCGCGTCCTAAGCCATGGGAAAAGACCTACGTTAAGTTACCAGCGTATGAGCAAGTGAGTGTAAATAAACCGCTTTATGCCCATGCGTCGCGTATTTTGCACCAAGAAACAAATCCAGGTTGTGCACGTGCCTTGTTTCAACGCCATGGCGACCGTTCTATTTGGGTGAATCCGCCAGCATTTCCGCTTGAAACTGAAGAAATGGATGGCGTATTTGGTTTGCCATATCAGCGTATTCCGCACCCAAGCTATGGCGATGAAAAAATTCCTGCCTATGAAATGATTAAAACCTCGGTGAACATTATGCGCGGGTGCTTTGGTGGTTGTTCTTTCTGTTCGATTACAGAACATGAAGGACGCATTATTCAAAGCCGTTCAGAGCAATCAATTATTGATGAAATTGAGCAAATTCGTGACAAAGTACCGGGCTTCACAGGGGTAATTTCTGACTTAGGTGGCCCAACAGCGAATATGTATAAATTGCACTGTAAGAGCAAAAAGGCCGAGAGCACGTGCCGACGTTTATCATGTGTTTATCCTGATATCTGTAAGCATATGGACACCGATCACACCCCAACGATTGAGCTTTATAAAAAAGCCCGTGATGTGAAAGGCGTGAAGAAAATCTTGATTGCGTCAGGCGTACGCTATGACTTAGCAGTAGAAGATCCACGCTATGTAAAAGAGCTGGTTACTCATCACGTAGGCGGGTACTTAAAAATTGCCCCTGAACATACCGAGGATGGCCCACTATCTAAGATGATGAAGCCGGGCATGGGGGCTTACGATAAGTTTAAAGAGCTATTTGATAAATACTCAAAAGAAGCCGGTAAAAAACAGTATTTGATCCCGTATTTTATTTCTGCACACCCAGGAACGAAAGACGAAGACATGGTTAACATGGCGTTATGGTTAAAGGCCAATGACTTTAAGCTTGATCAGGTACAAAATTTTTACCCGTCGCCAATGGCCAACGCAACGACAATTTATCATACCGAGATGAACTCGTTACGTAATATTAAAAACAATACTGAACAAGTGCCTGTGCCAAAAGGGGCACGTCAGCGTCGCTTGCATAAAGCTATTTTACGTTATCATGATCCTGCCGGCTGGCCGATGATCCGCGAAGCTCTTAGAAAAATGGGCAAAGCGAATCTAATCGGTAAAGGGCCAAACTGTTTGGTGCCTGAAGAGAGTCGCAACGAAAAAGCAGCAAATAGTAAAGGTGGTAAAGGCCGTGCGGCACTTACACGCCACACTGGTTTTAGCCAATTCAAAAAGGCCAATACCAAGCCTAGAGTAGGTAAAAATAAGCAGCGCGCAAAGTAAAAGATATAAATGGCCCTTAAAGGGCCGTTTTTATATTAGATCAATAACCAGGTTGCGGTGCCTAAAAAGGCAAAAATACCAACAATATCGGTGACGGTTGTCAGCACCACACTGCCGGCGAGGGCTGGGTCAATTTTCATTTTCTTAAGAATTAACGGAATACTCGCACCCGCGATACCAGCGGCAACAAGATTCATAAACATCGCAAACGCTAAGACCGCACCGAGCTTAAAGTCCCATTGCCATAGGGCAACCACACCAGCAATCAATATCGACCAAATAACGCCATTCAGTGCGCCTATCGCCAGTTCCTTAAGTAATAAGAAGCGTTGGTTTGTTTGGTTGATATGGCCAACCGCTATACCACGAATAACCAGTGTTAATGTTTGGCTACCTGCAACACCACCCATTGAAGGTACGATACCATTTAGTACCGCCAAAATAGGCAAGATTGCTAAGGTGTTTTCAAAAAAGCTTGCCACAATTGCTGCTAGCAATGCGGTTAATAAGTTAACTCCCAGCCAAATAGAGCGACGCTGCGAACTTTTGAGTACTGGCGCAAAGGTATCTTCTTCGTCGTCAAGACCAGCAAGGCTTAACATGCTGTGTTCAGCATCTTCACGGATGACGTCAACGATATCATCGATGGTAATACGACCAAGCAAGTGAGCGTTATCATCAACAACAGGGGCTGAAATCCAGTTATGACGCTCGAACAATTGCGCTACATCACTTTCATCCATTGAGATCAGGATTGACTCACACTCTTCATCCATTAAATCACGAACAATTTTATCCGATGAGTTGGTCAGTAATGTGGTTAACGAAAGCGCGCCTAAAAAGCAGTTATGTTTATCAACAACGTATAAGTCATCCGTACCTTCTGGTAGTTCACCACGCAAGCGTAAATAGCGCAGGACTACATCTAAGGTAACATCTGGACGGATTGTTACCGTATCGCTGTTCATCAGGGCACCGGCTGAACGCTCTTGGTACGACAGTGCCTGAGTTGCCCTTTCTCTATCTTGCGAGTCCATTGCACTGACTACGTCTTGATAAACGGTGTCAGGAAGGCTACGAAGAACTTCACCTAAGTCATCGTCGTCCATGTCTTCGGTTGCAGCAGCAATGTGCTCAGGCTCCATCTGAGCAATAATACCTAAACGTACGTCTTCAGAGAGTTCTTCTAAAACATCACCACGCACATCTGGGTCTACCAACTGCCATAGCATGCGACGAATTTTATGGGGAGATGACTCTAATAATAAAGCGGTATCACACGGAGCTGTTTTAGCGAGCATGCCTCGCACCTGAACAAATTGTCCACTATTGAGTGACTTGGTCACTTGTTTAAGTTGTTGTAGTGGGTAGTCTTGTTCAAAGGCTTCTGGCATTGGCGTCCTTACAACTGAAAATAGATTAATACAGATTCTGCAAATACAGCATAGTTGCTAAGTGGTGTATTTGCAGGATATCTTCACACTGCGATAAAATTATTAAGTGCTTTGTATTTTTAAGGTGTGAACGATATAAAAGTAGGATATTTAAAGAGAATTATAAATACCTGAACTAAGTTTAACTTAAACGGTTAAGCCTTAGCAAACGCTATTCTTGTTCATGAAAGCGTTGTGCAATTAATTCTCCAATTGCGTTCAGTGCAGCCTCTGCATCTGGGCCTTCACATACCACACGCACTTCTTTACCTTGGCTACTTTCAAGTAACATTAAGGCTAAAACACTATCACCTTCAGCTTCTTTATCGTCTTGATAAAGCATAATTTTAGCATCAAATTGCAAAGCAAGTTGTGCTAAAACAGTGGCTGCTCGTGCGTGCAAGCCAAGCTTATTTTGAATTAAAAACGTGTCTTCTGCGTGCATCTGGCATCCAATTAAATATCTTGCTCGCGATGGCGGATTTTTACGTTCGCATGCGTTTTTGAAAAGCTATCACCAATGGTCTGCGCTAAATATACCGAGCGATGTTGCCCGCCAGTACAGCCAATTGCGATAGTAAGATAGCTTCGATTGTTACGCTCAAGGTGAGGTAACCATGTTTGCACAAATGTTTGAATTTGCCATGTAAATTTTTGCACTATGCTATGACTTGCAAGGTAATCTTTTACTGGTTGATCTAAGCCTGTGAGTGGCTTTAGATCTGGCTCCCAATGTGGATTTGGTAAAAAACGTGCATCAAATACGTAATCGGCTTCTTTAGGAATACCATGTTTAAAGCCAAACGACATAAAGGTGATAATCAGCTTTTTATCTTTTTTACCTAAGATCTTTTCACGAATAGATTCAGCTAACTGATGAACACTCAGGTCGGTGGTATCAATCATAAAATCAGCGCGCGTGATCAGTACATCCAGTAATACTCTTTCTTGCTTAATTGCTAAATCGAGTGGCAGCGAGTCAATCGATAGAGGATGTAAGCGTCGCGTTTCAGAAAAGCGTTTGATCAGAGTTTGGTCATCACTGTCTAAATAGAACAGTGTTGGGTTTGCGAAACCTGGCAGGTATTCAAGAATATCATTAAACTCTTGCTGCTCTTTCGGTAAGTTACGCACATCTATGCTGACTGCTATTTTGTCATAGTTGTCTGAAACGCTACGAACAAGCGAAGGTAATAAGTTGACTGGGATATTATCAACACAGTAGTAACCCAAGTCTTCAAGTACACGTAAAGCGACCGATTTACCTGAGCCTGAGCGACCGCTGATGATAATTAATTCCATTTATGCCTCTGCTGATATGACCTGAAACAGTTCGTGGTCTGTTTTGGCGCTACGTAACTGTTTACAAAACTCCTTATCTTTTAGTCTATCAGCAATTGTCGATAAGGTCTTTAGGTGAAGTTGGCTGTCTCCATCTGGTACGATGAGTGCAACGAAAATATCCACAGGTCGGTTATCAATTGCGTCAAAATTGATTGGGGATTCACTCACTATGACAAATGCCTGTGGTTGCTCTGCACCACTCATGCGGCCATGTGGAATAGCAATGCCACGACCAATACCTGTACTGCCTAATTTTTCTCTATTGAGTAAGGCATCAAGGACGTCTTGTTGAGATAAATGAGGAAGCTGCTGGTGAGCCAGCTCGCTGATATATTCAAGGATTCTTTTTTTGCTATTAAAAAGGACCGCAGCTTTGCTGCAGTCCTGGTTAGTAAGTGAACTAAGTTTCATAATTTAGTGTCGAGCTAATTTCTCTTTGTGTTTAATGACTTGACGATCTAGTTTATCGATTAGCGAGTCAATGGCTGCATACATATCTTGGTGTGCAGTTGAGGCAAAGAGCTCGCCTCCATTTACATGTAAAGTTGCTTCTGCTTTTTGGCTTAATTTTTCTACATCTAGAATGACATGTACATTATTAATGTGGTCAAAATGCCTTTCTAGTTTTGCAAACTTGCTGTTTACATAGTCTCTTAATGAATCAGTGATTTCTACATGACGACCAGTTAAATTTAGTTGCATAAGCATTTTCCTTCTATGTAAAACGTCTAAATCAAACTCTTACGCTGATTAGACGGAGGTATCGCTAGAGACTCTCGATATTTTGCAATTGTGCGTCTAGCTACTTTAATTCCTTGCTCAGCCAATATATCTGCAATTTTACTATCACTCAATGGTTTAGCTGAGTTTTCTGCAGCGATAAGCTTTTTGATCAAAGCGCGAATTGCTGTTGATGAACACTCACCACCGTTTTCTGTGCTGACATGGCTTGAGAAGAAATATTTCAACTCAAAAATCCCGCGAGGGGTGTGCATGTATTTTTGTGTTGTAACACGTGAAATTGTCGATTCATGCATTTCGACCATTTCTGCGACATCGTTCAGCACCATTGGTTTCATGGCTTCTGGGCCATGTTCAAAAAATGCTTGTTGTTGCTGTACGATACAATTGGTCACTTTTAAAAGTGTATCGTTACGGCTCTCTAAGCTTTTAATAAACCATTTAGCTTCTTGTAAATGAGAGCGAATAAACTGGCTATCGCTGCTCGATTTTACTGAGCGTGACATAGCTGCATATTGGCTATTCACTCTAATTTTTGGCATACAATCTGGGTTTAATTCAACGACCCAACGACCTTTAACTTTTTTAACCGATACATCGGGTATAACGTACTCAGACTCTTCGCGAACTATGCTGTCAGCTGGCTTAGGGTTTAAGCTGTGGATCAGCGTCATTACTTCTTTTAGTTCGCTTTCTTTAAGCTTAGTCTTTTTCATCAAAGTGCGATAGTCGCGACTTGCTAATAATTCAATATGCTCAGATAAAACCATTTTAGTTTCAGCTAAATACGGCGTACTCGCATCGAATTGGCGAAGCTGGATACATAAGCACTCTTGTAAGCTACGGGCACCA
Organism: Pseudoalteromonas sp. APAL1; assembly: GCF_021532475.1. Taxonomy (NCBI): domain Bacteria; kingdom Pseudomonadati; phylum Pseudomonadota; class Gammaproteobacteria; order Alteromonadales; family Pseudoalteromonadaceae; genus Pseudoalteromonas; species Pseudoalteromonas sp. APAL1. The sequence goes on from NZ_JAKGAW010000004.1 coordinate 38,360, forward strand.
ATCCCTACTGGATCAAACAACTGTATTCTCTTTAAGACCGCTTCGACTTCATCTAGTTCGATTTCTTCTTCATCATTATTTTGATTAAAACTTTCGACTATGTCTTCGCAGCTAACAGTTAAAATACCTGAGTCATCAATTGCCTCTACGATGGCGACAGCGATCGCTTCATCGGTTGGGCTAAATGGTGTGAGTTGTAATTGCCACATAAGGTATTCATGGAGGGTTTCAGTCGATGCACCCTGATAAATTGACTCATCTTCAGGCATTGGACCTGATGATGTTGATGGGGCAGCACTCATGTACTCATCCCATGTCACATCCATGGCTAAATCGTCACTAACGGTGTCTTTGTTAAGGGCATCGCTGCTTTCTTGTTCGTACTCACTCGGCGCTTCTTCGGCCGATGCACTTAGCTGAGTATCATCAGATTCAGCTTTTTGCTCGTTCTTACCAATGTTTTCATCGTTGTAATCTGCTTCTTCCACTTCAAGCAGAGGGTTACTATCAAGTGCTTCTTGAATTTCTTGCTGGAGATCCAATGTACTAAGCTGCAGCAAGCGAATTGCTTGTTGCAGTTGTGGAGTCATTGTAAGTTGCTGGCCCATGCGCAGCTGTAATGATTGCCTCATGTATCCCTAACAATCCTTTTATGTGTTATCGACACCTGTGCAGTCACAGGTAAATTTATATCGATTTATTGTCATTGTTATTTAGTTTAGCAGATGCGCTAGATGGTGGCTTATTGGTTATAGCCTGAATTGCTCACCTAGATACACATCGCGTACGGTTTGGTCAGCTAAAACATGCTCAGGTGTTCCTGATGCAATTAGCTCCCCATGAGAAACAATGTAGGCTTTTTCACAAACATCAAGGGTTTCTCTAACATTATGGTCAGTGATTAATACACCAATACCACGATTTTTTAAGTGTTCAATAATTTTCTTTATATCTAACACTGAAATAGGATCAACACCAGCAAAAGGCTCATCTAACAAGATAAATTTAGGGTTTGCGGCTAATGCCCGAGCAATTTCTACGCGACGACGCTCGCCCCCAGATAAGGCCATACCTTGACTATCACGAATATGCTGAATACTAAATTCATCAAGTAAGTTGTTGAGTGTTTCTTCTCGGCCTTGTTTATTTAAATCTTTACGCGTTTCTAAAATAGCCATTAGGTTTTGATAAACCGTTAACTTTCTAAAAATAGATGACTCTTGTGGTAGGTAACCAATCCCTAAACGTGCTCGGCTATGCATTGGCAAAAGTGTAATATCATTATCATCAATGCTGATCTTGCCTTTATCGCTAGGTACTAAGCCAACAATCATATAGAAAGTGGTGGTTTTGCCTGCGCCATTTGGGCCAAGCAAACCAACGATACTGCCCGCTTCAACCTCAAGACCCACATTTTTGACAACTTGGCGGCCTTTATAACTTTTTGCTAAAAGCTCTGCTTTTAATGTGCTCATGGTTGGCCTTTATCGTCTTGTTTGTTGTCAACAGGCACTAAGATTGTGTGTACACGGTCTGTTGAGTTTTCGTCTTTTTCTGCGCTAATTAGTTGTTGTGCCATATCATAAGTAATGCTTTTCGCTGTTACTTTTTGGCCTGCTTGAGTTACTTCGGCTTCCCCATTTAAAGTTAAGAAGCGCTTGGCTACGTCGTAGCGAACTTCTTCTGCACTGGCGCTCATTACCGTGCCATCTGCTTGCTTTTCTTCAAAATAAGCAGGCTTACCTGTGGCGATAATTAACTCAACAGTACCTTCTGTATCACCACCATGGGCTTCAAGGCGTTCGGCTGTGATCCGGCGGTTACCATGTATAATTTCGACATTGCCTTCAAATATACCAACGCCATCTTTTAGCTTACCAGTTTGGCGATCTGAGCTTATGCTAATTTGTGCGCCTGTCTGCTCGGCAGCTACGCCTGAAAAGGCAATCAATAAGCTTGGGATCAGGAGTAATTTCTTCAGTTTATTGGTCATAGTATATGGTTCGTGTATGGTTAGTTAACTCTACAATCTCGGTTTTTAAATTAGCTTTTAGGCCTTTACCGGTAATTTTTAAATTTGGTCCTGTTAGCGTCACAGGTTGCTTCGAAAACATGGTCATTTGTTCTATATCAACATTAATGTTTTCAGCTTTAATATCTTCGATCATGCCATTATGGGTTAAGTTTTTAGCAACAACATCGCCTTCAAAAATAAGCTGATCGTTTTCATATAAGGTGGCTTCTTTAGCTTTTACTTGCCAAATTTGCTGGTCGCCATAAAGTGTAAAAATAGGTTGCTCAAAAAAGGTAAACCCAAGTTGCTGATAAAGCTCCATTTTCGCAGCGGCCACTTTATGGCTAATCTTGCCTTGCTCATCATAAGCGGTTTGCTTTAGTGCAACGGCCGTATAATCGGGAGTTGCAATAATCTCGTCTTCACTATTTATTGTGTTTGTTGTTTGGTTAAAGTACGGATACCACAACCACACCATGCAACAAACAAAAACAATACTCAGTAAAATACGGGCTATATTCATGCGCTGGTTCCATTGCTAGTTAACGGCTTACCGTTTTCTAACATCAGTAAATCTGTTAATTCACGTACAGCGCCAAAGCCACCCGGTAGCATGGTCGTATAGTGAGCCAGTTTTTTTATCAATGGGTGCGCATCATTGACTGCTACCGCAAAGCCTACTTTTTCCATTACAGGCAAATCAGGGCCATCGTCACCAATGTACGCTATTTGCTCATCTTCTAGGCCAAGTTTATCTTTTAACTCTTGGTATGCAATCAGCTTTGTTTCTTGGCCTTGATAAATATGCTGTACGGTTAGGCTAGTCATTCGCTGCTGAACTATTTGTGAATGGCGCCCGGTAATAACGGCAACTTCAAAGCCACTATTAATGAGTGCTTTGATGCCAAAGCCATCTTTGGTATTAAATGCTTTAAGCTCTTCGCCCTGATTTCCAAGATAAATTCGGCCATCAGAAAAAACGCCATCAATATCACATATTAGTAACTTAACTTTTTGAGCACGCTGACTTACATCAGGACTAAGGGGCTGGTATAGCTCGGCGAATGTCATTACTTACAGAACTCCTGCTTTTAATAGGTCTTGCATATTAAGCGCGCCAATCGGTGTGTTATTTTTATCGATTACAATCAAGCCGTTGATACGTTTGCGTTCCATAATATTTAACGCCTCAGCAGCCAGCATCTCTGCACTGGCTGTAGTACATGAGCGCGTCATGACCTGACTAATGGCGGTACTATGAATATCAATACGTTGCTCTAAAATACGACGTAAATCACCATCCGTAAATAAGCCGCAGAGTTTTTGGTCTTCCGCGACCACGGCTGTCATACCTAACCCCTTCGCAGACATTTCAATAAGCGCATCTTTAATGCTTTGCGACTCGTGCACTATTGGTGTTGCATCACCACTGTGCATTACATCGTTTAATGTAAGCAACAAGCGTTTACCTAGGCTACCTCCGGGATGAGATAATGCAAAGTCATCGGCTGTAAAGCCACGTGTTTCGAGTAAAGCAACAGCCATTGCATCACCCATAACCAAGGTTGCTGTAGTGCTTGCCGTTGGTGCAAGACCCAGTGGGCATGCTTCTTGGCTAACTTTAATACAAACATGCACATTAGAGAGCTTTGCCATTGTTGAGTCAGGGTTACCTGTTAGCGAAATCATTTTTGCGCCAATTCGTTTAATAACAGGAATAATGCTTAACACTTCACTGGTTTCACCCGAATTCGAAATGCACATTACTACATCATCTCGAGTGATCATCCCTAGGTCGCCATGGCTTGCTTCGCCAGGATGAACGAAAAATGCCGGTGTACCAGTGCTTGCTAATGTGGCAGCTATTTTATTGCCAATGTGGCCAGACTTACCCATGCCTATAACGATGATACGGCCTGTGCATTGGTACATTAGCTGACAAGCTTGCTCGAAATGTTCATCGATGTACTGATCTATTTCGTGTAAAGCTTGCGCTTCAATTTCAAGAACGCGCTTACCTTGCGCAATAAAATTTAGCTGGGTCATTGATTATCCTATTTGGCTAAAAATATAGCCTTGATATGCAATAAATGCGACTAACAAAAAGCCACCTTCTACTCTATTGATGCGGCGAGCACCTTTAAAGTTCAATGACATGGCAATCAGCACTAAAGTAGCTGCAATCATGATAAGGGCATCGCGGTTCGCTGCAGATGGGTCGATAATCGATGGGTTGATGATCCCAGCCAGTGGTAAAACAGCGAGTAGGTTGAAAATGTTCGAGCCTACAATATTACCCAATGCTAAATCATCTTCGTTTTTCAATACCCCAGCAATACATGCAGCCAGTTCAGGAAGACTGGTACCAATAGCGATAATTGTTAAACCAATTACAAGGTCTGAAAGGCCAAAGTATTTAGCAATATCAACGGCTGATTCGACTAAAAAATGTGAGCTGATAGGTAAAAGTATCATACCGATAACAAGCCATAGGATAGCTGATTTAGTACTGACATTATCGGGAACATCTTCACATGCCTCGCTCACGAAAGGGTCATCGTCTTGATTTTTAGCGCGTAAAGACACAATCACTAAGCCTGCGATGAAGACAACAAAGGCAAGAGCTAATGCGATACCTTCGGCAAACGAAAAGTAGTTATCTGAAAACACGTACCATGCCGCAATTGAGACAAGCAGTACTAAAGGCATTTCTCGTTTTAAGGTCATTGACGAGACAGAAAGAGGGCGAAGTAGTGCTGTTACGCCCAGTACAAGTAAGATATTGGTGATATTTGAGCCAACAGCATTACCTACTGCTGTATCAGTTTTACCGGCAAGCGCGGCAGAAGCAGATACCATCATTTCAGGGGCTGAAGAACCCATAGCAACAACCGTTAAACCTATGATTAGGGTCGGGATCCCCATATTTTTTGCGAGTGCAGCCGCACCATAAACAAACCGATCGGCACTCCAAACAAGTGCTGCAAAACCAATAATTAAAATGACAAAAGAAGTCACCATTGTGATACGCCAACATTACTGAAACAGATGACTGCAAATAGTAACAAAAGCGAGCAGGAAAGTATAAGTAAAAGAATAGGCTGGCAGGCACAAAGCGCGGTTTTTCAGGAATGAGATTTCAGGTGTGGTTAAGGAGCAACTGCGTAGAGTTTAATTTGACGAATAGAAAATATTACAAAATTTTACGAATTGTTTTTTCCATCTTGACTAAAAAAACTTTAAAATGGCAAAACGAGTGAAAAACGTTATGGAGAGCGACTTGTCGCAATCAATAGTAGAAATCAAGGATGTAACCTTTTCACGGGGCGATAGAATCATATATAAAAATATGAGTTTTAACATTCCGAAAGGCAAGATCACCGCTATCATGGGACCGAGCGGCATAGGTAAAACCACCATGTTACGCTTGATAGGTGGTCAACTTAAGCCTGATTCTGGTGATATTTTGTTCGAAGGCAATAGTATTCCTAGCATGTCTCGCAAGGAGCTTTATGCTGCTCGCACTAAAATGAGTATGCTTTTTCAAAGTGGTGCTTTATTCACTGATATGTCTGTGTTTGACAATATCGCTTTCCCCTTACGCGAACACACTCAACTTAGTGAAGATTTAATTCGGCTTGTAGTCCTTATGAAGTTACAAGCTGTAGGTCTTCGTGGTGCACAAGATTTAATGCCGTCTGAATTATCAGGTGGTATGGCACGCCGTGCAGCTTTGGCTCGCTCGATAGCCCTTGACCCCGAACTGATTATGTATGATGAGCCTTTTGCCGGCCAAGACCCTATTTCGATGGGGGTACTTGTTAAGCTGATCAAATCACTGAATGAGGTGTTAGGTTTATCGTCGCTTATTGTAACGCACGATGTAACCGAAGTGCTTAGTATTGCAGATCACGTGATCATTATTGCTGATCAAGGTGTGATTGGTGAAGGCTCACCTGAGCAAATGCAAAATCATCAATCAGAGCTTGTTCAGCAGTTCTTAAAAGGATTATCGGATGGTCCTGTACCATTCCATTATCCTGCTCCTGCTTATGATGATGAATTATTGGGAGTACCGAATGCTTGATCTGTTTCAAAAGCTAGGTCACAAGACGTTAGGCCGTTTTGCTGCGCTTGGTCGCTCTACGCAAATGTTGTTTGGCGCATTAGTAAATATGCCAAACTTCAAAAAAGGTACGCCGTTACTGATCCGTCAGTTGTATATGGTCGGCTCACAATCGCTTTTAATCATTATGGTGTCGGGCCTGTTTATCGGCATGGTGCTCGCTTTACAAGGCTATACCGTATTAGTCGGTTATGGTGCTGAAGATAGCTTAGGGCCATTGGTGGCACTAAGTTTGTTACGCGAATTAGGGCCTGTGGTCACGGCGTTATTATTTGCTGGTCGCGCGGGCAGTGCACTAACAGCTGAAATCGGCTTGATGAAAGCCACTGAGCAATTATCTAGCTTAGAGATGATGGCAATTGACCCACTAAAACGCATTATTGCCCCGCGTTTTTGGGCTGGCTTTATTAGTATGCCATTGCTTGCATTGATATTTTCTGCTGTTGCTATTATCGGCGCTCACTTAGTTGGCGTTGATTGGCTTGGTGTTGATTCAGGTAGTTTCTGGTCAATCATGCAAGCGCAAGTGTCGTTTCAGCAAGATATTGTTAATGGCATGATTAAAAGCTTTGTATTTGCCTTGATTGTAACGTGGATTGCGCTTTACAAAGGGTATGACTGTATCCCTACTTCTGAAGGGATAAGTAAAGCGACAACAGAAACCGTTGTACACTCATCACTGGCAGTTTTAGGTTTTGACTTTATTTTAACAGCGGTAATGTTTACCAGCTAATTAGGGTATAAAGATGAATTCACGGAAATTAGAAATTTTAGTTGGCTTTTTTGTAGCCCTAGGTATTGCGGCTTTTGCATTGCTTGCATTCAAAGTAGCAAATGCCGGCATTAGTGGTAGCGGTGAAACGTACCAACTAAATGCCAAGTTTGAAAACATTGGTTCGTTAAAAGCCCGCGCGCCAATTAAGGTCGGCGGAGTTGTTGTAGGGCGTGTTGAGTCAATTTCAATTGATCCAAAAGAGTTTGTGCCAGTGGTTAATATGGCGATTGACGCAAACTATTTGTGTAAGTTTTCAGATACAACCTCTATCTCTATTTTAACATCAGGTATTTTAGGGGAGCAGTACTTGGGTATTAACCCGGTTATTGCTGCCGATTCTGCAGAGCAACGCTGCATGGGTGAAAAAGTGACAGCCGCTCAAGATGATGCTGCTTTAGATGATTTGTTTGGTGTTGAAAGTAAAGCGCTTGCTGATGGTGATTACATTACCGATACCAAGTCAGCATTAGTATTAGAAGAGCTGATAGGTCAGTTCTTGTTCAACCAAGGAAGTGAATAATGATGTTTAAAAAATTTCTAATCGCTTTAAGCGTGGTGTTTACGGTAGGTGTACACGCTGCAGAGCCTGATGTCGATTTAAAAGACCCATACAAAATGGTGCGCAAAGTATCAGATAATACCTTTGCACGTATTACTAAAGATCAGCCTTTAATCGCCAAAGATAAAGAGTATCTACGAGTGATCGTAGAAGAAGAGTTAATGCCTTACATTGACTACAAGTACGCTGCACTTCGTGTGTTAGGTAACCATGTATCAAAAGTACGTGCAATCGAAGATAAAGAAGAAAAGGCAAAAGCAATCAAAGATTTGCAACACTTCATTGATGTGTTTCAAAAATACCTAATTGCTACATACGCTGGTGTGTTTACGCAGTATACAAACCAAAGTGTTGAGTTTGGCCCAGCCCAGCCTTTTAAAGGTCAAGATGTGGTACTAGTCAAAACGAAAATTGTGGAACCAGGTAAGCCTGATATTAAAATTGACTTTAAAGTACGTGAAGACCGAGATGGTGATTGGCGTGCATACGACATGATTGCCGAGGGTATTAGCCTGCTTGACGCTAAACAAAGTGAATTACAAGGCATTTTGCGTCAACAAGGTATCGAACACGTGAGTGACTTACTTGAGCAAAAGAGCCAACTACCAGTGCAGTTTAGAGGTGAAGGTGGCGATGAGTAACGTTGATATTACTCAACTCGAGGATAATCAGTTTCGGGTCAGTGGTGAACTGACCCGAAATTCTATCACCAATGAACGCCTTCTGAACACCAAGTCACAATCTACACACAAAACGTGGTATTTTGACCTTTCTGGTGTATCTAGGGTTGACACGGCGGGCTTAGCTTGGTTAATTCACTCTTTCGCAGAATTAAAGCAGCAAGGTATTCGCCTTGAATTGCAAAATATTCCTGAGCAACTGCAAAACTTGATGCAGTTGGGACAGGTCACAACCTTATTTGAGTGAGATTTATGGAAACAAGCCAAGTCGAAACGTTATTACGCGACGAATTAAAGCTAGACGAAGTGATTGTTAAAGCAAACGGTAGCCACTACGAAGTGATTGCTGTTGGTGAGTGTTTTGACGGTTTAACGCGCGTTAAGAAACAACAATTGGTCTATGCTCCGTTAATGTCAACAATCTCAGACGGTACAATCCACGCTGTATCAATCAAAGCGTTCACGCCGACTGAATGGAAACGCGAACAAAAATTTATTTTACCTCAATAGTTTCAGGGCCTCCTCATGGATCAATTTGTTATTCAAGGTGGCACCTCGCTGGCAGGTGAAGTCACTATTTCTGGCGCTAAAAACGCCGCACTTCCTATTTTGTTTGCAGCACTGCTTGGGCAAGGTAAAAGTACCTTTAGTAACGTACCTCGCTTACGTGATATCGGCACCACCGAAGCTTTACTTAAAACGCTTGGTGCAACGGTAGAATGGCAGCAAGATACGCTGATCATTGATGGCGCGACGGTTGATAAAACTTTAGCTCCGTATGAGCTGGTAAAACAAATGCGTGCCTCTGTGCTTGCTCTGGGGCCTTTAGTGGCACGTTTCGGTGAAGCACAAGTTTCACTGCCTGGTGGTTGTGCCATTGGTGCCCGCCCGGTTGATATTCATATTCAAGGACTTGAGCGCATGGGCGCAGTGATCAAGGTTGAAAATGGTTATATCAATGCCAAAGTTGATGGTCGTTTAAAAGGCGCCGAAATCTTCATGGAAATGGTGAGTGTTGGCGCAACAGAAAACTTACTTATGGCCGCAACGCTGGCTGATGGTAAAACAGTTCTTGAAAACGCTGCACGCGAACCTGAGATCACTGATCTTGCGAATTGCTTAATTGCGATGGGTGCTAAAATCAGCGGTGCAGGTACAAGCCGCATCGAAATTGAAGGTGTTGAGTCGTTATCTGGTTGCGAGTACAGTATTCTTCCAGACCGCATTGAAACAGGTACTTTCTTGGTAGCTGCTGCAATGGCTGGCGGCGAAGTATTGTGTAAAAACACAGATCACCATAGCCTAGATCCCGTGATTGAAAAGTTACGCGCCACGAATGCTTTGGTTGAAGTGACTGATAACAGTATTTACCTTGATATGCGTGGTCGTGAATTAAAAGCGGTTAACATTAAGACCATGCCACACCCGGGCTTTCCAACCGACATGCAAGCGCAATTTACCGCTTTAAATGTGGTAGCGAAGGGCAGTGCTACCATCACTGAAACTATTTTTGAAAATCGTTTTATGCATGTACCTGAACTACAGCGTATGGGCGCAAATATTCGCTTAGAAGGTAATACAGCAATTTGTGGTGATACAGAAAGGTTATCGGGCGCGCAAGTGATGGCGACAGATTTACGTGCGTCAGCAAGCCTTATTTTAACTGGTATTGTGGCGCAAGGTGAGACAGTTGTTGATCGCATTTACCACGTTGACCGTGGTTATCAGCGTATTGAAGACAAACTAAGTGCGCTGGGTGCTAATATTAAGCGCCGCTCAAGCTAATCGCTAAATACTTATAAAAAAGCCTAACGTCTGTTAGGCTTTTTTTTGGTTAAGATTTTGACTCTAGTTCGCCAACAGTAACCATAATCTTTAATATCTCACCATCACGATAGACTTCAAATTCTAGCTTATTGCCCGGTTCAGTTTTTGCTAGTTTGTCTAAAACTAGTTGTGGGTTAGCAACCGAAATACCGCCGATTTTAATTACGATATCGGTTTCTCTGATCCCCGCTTGCCACGCTGGTCCAAACGGGTCTAGCTCGGTAATACGCATTCCTGCTACAGGCGTAAAGTTATCACTAACATCTTTGCCTGTGCTATCTATGCCGGTGCCTCTAAAACCTAAATAACCTCGTACAACACGACCATGTTTGATTAATATATCCATGATGTCTTTAGCGATTGAGTAGGGCACTGCAAAGAAAATACCTTGGATATCCAAATCTGCATGGGTTTTAAATTGCGCCGACGTGATACCTACTAAGTCACCACGTGAATTAACTAATGCGCCACCTGAGTTTCCTACATTTATGGCGGCATCCATTTGTAATAGGCTGCTGTATGGGCTGTCTATTAAGTTTTGCTTACCTGTAGCGCTAATAATCCCTTGGGTAATGGTTTGACCTAAATTAAGTGGGTTACCAATGGCTAAAACAACATCGCCTACACGTGGTTTAAAATTGTCATTAACAGGAATGACAGGTAAGTGTTCAGCGTTTATTTTTAATAAAGCTAAATCTGTTTCACTATCAAAGCCAATCACTTGAACATCATAAAAACGACGACCGTCTGCCAGTGTAATAATGATCAAGTCGGCATTTTTAATAACGTGATAATTAGTCAGAATGTAACCGTCTTGCGACATAATGACGCCTGAACCAAGTGCCTGAACAGTGTTTTGACGTTTGTAGCGTGGTTGGTTAGAAATACTTTCGGAAAAAATAGTTACCACAGAAGGGGCTGCACGTTGCACTGCATCGGCAAAGCTCATGTGCTGCGAGCTGATCGCAACGGGTAAATTCATGTTGGGTAATAAAGCGCTACGTAAACTCGGGCTAAAAAGCACGACCAAGAAGGCGATACCTAAACCAGTAAAAAGCGGCGGTAGGATAAATTTTAAAAGTTTTAGCACAATATTCTTATTATCAATGAGCAATTATTTAATGATGGCACAAAAAAAATAACAGCGGCAAGCACCACTGTTATTTTTTCATGAAAAATCAAATAAAATTATTGAATTAATACAAAAATAAGCTCTCGACCTCGTTTTACTCCTAGGACGATATTACCTTTAGTGTTTTCGATAATCTTATTCATGTCGCGGATTGTTTCAACACGTTGACGGTTTACTTGCATAATCACGTCACCTTCTTCAAGGCCTACCCGCGCAGCTGGAGAGCGTGCTGCCACACTGGTTATTTCAACTCCTTTGCCATCACTCTTCTGAGTGTTCTCTAATGTTGCACCTTGGAAAGCTGGGTGAGTTTCTTCGCCAGCTGCTGTTAGTGAAGCTGCGCCATCGAGGGTTACATTTACTATTTTAACTTTACCATCTCGATAAATACCTAGTTTTACGCGTTTGCCTTCACCAAGCGTAGCAATTTTGCTGCGTAGTTCATGGAACCCGCTGATCTCAGTGCCATCGACGCTGATGATCACGTCACCGGCTTTGATACCCGCTTTGCTTGCTGCGGTGTCATCCATCACCTGCATAACGTAGGCACCCTGTTTTACATCAAGTTTTTGTGCTTTAGCAAGGCCAGCGTCAAGCGGGCGACCTGAAATGCCCAGTGAACCGCGACGAACTTCGCCATGCTCAATAATTTGATCAACGAGGTTTTTCATCATGGTTGATGGGATAGCAAAGCCAATACCTACGTTTCCACCTGATGCGCCTAAAATTGCGGTGTTAATACCAATCAGCTCACCATTTAGGTTTACTAATGCACCACCAGAGTTACCTTGGTTAATAGCCGCGTCGGTTTGAATAAAGTCTTCATAACCTTCTATGTTTAAACCACTGCGACCAAGCGCACTCACAATACCAGAGGTTACTGTGTGGCTTAAACCAAATGGGTTACCGATTGCTACCGCAAAATCACCCACGCGCAGTTTATCTGAGTCGGCAATTTTTAGCTCAGTTAAGTCATCAGCATCAATTTGCAGCAATGCAATATCTGATTCTTTATCACTGCCAATTCTGGTTGCCTCGTACTCACGACCATCCTCAAGGGTGACAATCATTTTTTCTGCATCTTCGACAACGTGGTTATTGGTAACAATATACCCTTCGTCTGCATTAATTATGACGCCAGAACCAAGGCCGCTAAATTCACGTTTTTGACTACCGCCGCGTGGTACGCCAAAAAAGTCATCAAACGGTGTTGGACGACGACGAACTTCTTTTGAGCCTGAAACTTGAATACTCACCACGCCAGGGGTTATTTGTTCTAACATTGGTGCAAGGGTTGGTAACTGTTGACCATTTACCGCCACTGGCAGTTTAGCCATTGAAACTGCAGGCGCTAACAATAAGCTTGAAGATAAAATAGCAGCACTAATAACAGATAATTTCATTTTCATAGTCAGGGTTTACTCCACATCAGAGATAAAGCAAAAACTAAAAAGGGCTGCATAAGCAGCCCTTTTCTTGGTTTAGATATAAAGCTGTTATATCTAAAGACTATGGGGTCAAAAAAAAGTTCATCAAGAGGCTTTAGAATGTTCTGAAACTTTATTTGAACCAGTAAATAACCCTGTTTCACCGACCACATAGTCTGCAGGTTGTGCTTCTGCACTTGAGCGATCGCCACGACGGTCTTGTAATGAGCTTTGCAATTGCTCAGTGGTTTCTTTTGAAAAGAACGGCTCGTTAGGGTGTTGCTTTTTATCTGCTAATAATAGTTTGTTCGTTTCTTCAACATGGTTGAGAAGCTGGTCATAGTTATCTTTCATCTTTGAGACAAGTTTCCCTGTGCTTGCCAAGTGATCGGCAACATCTTGGCGGTATTGCTCAAGTGCATTATTAGCTTGCTCTACTTGTTGTTCTAACTCATCTTGCTTAAATTGTTTCTTTGTTACAAACGCACCAATGAAAAATGCCGAAATTGCAACGATGATAAGAATACCTACCCAGGTAATTGTGCCCATAAATCTACCCCTTTGGGAAAAAATAACAAAAACAAATGCTGTAAAAGCACTTATAGTCCAATCATTATTAAAATATGCTTAATTTGATTGTGAAATCATACTGCGGGTTAATATACCCTGAGATACGATGCGTGTTAATATACTCTGCAAATTTAACTGTGTTTTATTGTAACGACCTATGACTCCTTGGCAGAAGTACCAACAAGATTTACAACGTGAAGACTTTGTACATGATGCAGCGCAAGAAAATGCTGTGCGTCATTTGCAAAGGCTCTATGATGACCTAACGGCAGAGAAACCAGCCGCTAAGGGGTGGTTTGCCAAACTCTTCTCTAAAGATAGCACGCCAGCCATAAAAGGGCTCTATTTTTGGGGGGGAGTAGGTAGAGGTAAGACCTATTTAGTCGATACTTTCTACGAAGCTTTACCTACTGAACGTAAGATGCGTGTGCACTTTCACCGTTTTATGCATCGTGTTCATGATGAGCTCAAAAAGTTAAAAAATACCAGTAATCCATTAAATGTGGTTGCAGATATCTTTAAAGCAGAAACAGATATTATTTGTTTTGACGAGTTTTTTGTTCAAGATATCACTGATGCAATGCTGTTAGGTGGCCTGATGGAAGCGTTATTTGAGCGCGGTATCGTATTAGTGGCAACTTCAAACATTGTACCTGACGAGCTATACCGAAACGGTTTGCAACGCGCGCGTTTTTTACCAGCTATTGAACTAGTAAAAGCTAACACCGAGATTGTTAATGTGGACTCGGGTGTTGATTACCGCTTACGTACCCTTGAGCAAGCCGAAATTTTTCATAGCCCACTTGATCAGCAAGCGGATGATAATTTATTTGAATACTTTGATAAGTTGTCGCCAGAGCCTGGCGTGCTCGATAAAGCGATTGAAATCGAAGGCCGATTGATAAAAACGCGAAAGGTAGCTGATTGTATCGTTATGTTCGACTTTAGTGAGTTGTGCGAAACAGCGAGAAGCCAAGTCGACTACATGGAAATCAGCCGACTCTATAACACTGTTATTTTATCGAATGTTAAAGCGCTCGGCCAAGCTAATGATGATGCAGCTCGCCGTTTTATTGCGTTAGTTGATGAGTTTTATGAGCGTAATGTGACGTTAATTATTTCTGCTGAAAAGCCCATAACTGAGCTGTATAGCGAAGGTAATTTAAATTTTGAATTTAAGCGCTGCATCAGTCGATTGCAAGAAATGCAATCGCTAGAATATTTAGCGAGAGAGCATTTAGCTTAGTGAGCAGTTAGCCGTCACTTTAAAGCCGAAAGGTTTTGAATATAAGGCGCGCCAAGCAAGCGTGACGCCTACGATTGATGTAGGCGTGAAATTTATTTCGCGCGCACTTATTAGCTGATAGCTGAATTTCTCGAATAAAAAACAACCATCATATAGCAATGTGGTTTAAGTGCTGGTATACTCCCGCGTCTGCCACGTTGCGTTCTATTGCCAGATATTAGTTTAGCCTCTAATTGATGGCTCAAAGTCTTAAACTCGAAGGGGTTAAAGCATTCAACTTAGAGCGGTAATTAATAATAATTACCTGTGGTTTTAAATTAAAAAACATTGGATTTTAATAAATGAAAACGTTTGTTGCTAAGCCAGAAACAGTAAAACGTGACTGGTACGTAGTTGACGCTGAAGGTAAAACTTTAGGTCGCATCGCTACTGAAATCGCTCGTCGCCTACGCGGTAAGCATAAAGCTGAGTACACTCCTCACGTAGATACTGGTGATTACATCATCGTTATCAATGCAGAGAAAGTTACTGTTACTGGTAATAAAGCAAAAGACAAAATGTACCACGCACACACTGGTTTCCCAGGTGGTCTTAAGTCTACTACTTTCGACAAGCTTCAAGCTGCAAAGCCTGAAATGATTATCGAAAAAGCTGTTAAAGGCATGTTGCCACGTGGTCCTTTAGGCCGCGCAATGTACCGTAAACTTAAAGTTTACGCAGGTACTGAGCACAACCATGCTGCACAACAGCCTCAGGTTCTAGACATT
Organism: Pseudoalteromonas sp. APAL1; assembly: GCF_021532475.1. Lineage (NCBI taxonomy): Bacteria > Pseudomonadati > Pseudomonadota > Gammaproteobacteria > Alteromonadales > Pseudoalteromonadaceae > Pseudoalteromonas > Pseudoalteromonas sp. APAL1. Next base: position 53,483 of record NZ_JAKGAW010000004.1, read on the forward strand.
TAAGGAGCACTATCATGGCAAATCAATACTACGGTACAGGTCGTCGTAAAAGTTCAAGTGCTCGCGTATTCTTACGCCCAGGCACTGGTAACATCGTAATCAACAAGCGCTCTCTAGAAGAGTACTTCGGTCGTGAGACTGCTCGCATGGTTGTTCGTCAAGCATTAGAGCACGTTGAAATGACTGAAAAGTTTGACCTACACATCACTGTTTCAGGTGGTGGTACTACTGGTCAAGCTGGTGCTATCCGTCACGGTATCACTCGTGCACTTATGGAGTTTGACGAGTCTCTACGTCCTACACTTCGTAAAGCAGGTTTCGTTACACGTGATGCACGTAAAGTTGAGCGTAAGAAAGTGGGTCTTAAGAAAGCACGTAAGCGTCCACAATTCTCAAAACGTTAATATTTACGTTTATCAGAATACCAAAAACCCAGCTCCGGCTGGGTTTTTTGTTTCTTGGAGCCATCTGCTTTCAGACGTCAGTTTTTAGCAGATCGAGAGGGGGCTCAGTTTTTGATGTTTTACATCCATTTCTCAGGTTATATCGGGGTCAGATCACAGATCAGAACGCTGACGACTGATAGCTGATAGTAAAAACCCTACCTTTTTTCGTTCGATATTTAACCGCTGATAGTAATTACTGCGTATTACAGTAAAAAAACTTCACGATTTAGCGAAATTAGCTTAAATCCATCAGTTAATTGATGAATTTTTTTGCTACAATTGGAGGGCAAGTAATGTGAGTGAGTTCAACAACAGCTAATACAGAATTCTGTTTCCTCTTAGTGAGGTTGATCTTGGTCAGTATATTGTTTTTTTATATGCGTTATCATAACCAGCGGCTTCATGCTCGAGCTGGCCCTAATTAATCAACTATTAAAATGGGTTTATTCGAGCATGGGACTGTGAATAACCTTGTTTTAATCAAGGCTTTTAATTATGATCGCGTCTATTTTAAAATTTCTAAAAATTAACCTGCTGTAACTGATGTTCTCAATATGGCAAGTGTTGGGAATCATAGTGGAGATAAGTGGATGAGCAATGCGCCTGTAGACAATGGCCGACGTCGCTTTTTAACCATAGCTACCTCTGTTGTTGGTGGTGTTGGTGCGGCTGGGGCTGCTGTTCCTTTTATTGCGTCTTGGAATCCAAGTGAGCGAGCTAAATCTGCGGGTGCGCCTGTAGAAGTAGATATCAGCAAGCTTGAGCCAGGACAATTAATACGTGTTGAGTGGCGAGGAAAACCTGTTTGGGTTATTAATCGTACACCAAGAATGCTTGAACAGATGAAAGAACATGAAGGTCAACTTCGTGATCCTGCATCTGAAGAGCCTCAACAACCTGAATCATCAACAAACGAATACCGTTCTCAACGTCCTGAGATCTTCGTTGCTGTTGGTATTTGTACGCACTTAGGTTGTTCTCCTAGCTTCCTACAAGGTGGCTTTGGTGAAAAAGTAGAGGGCACAGACGACGGTTTCTTCTGTCCGTGTCACGGTTCTAAATTTGATATGGCGGGTCGTGTATTCCAATCTGTACCTGCACCATTAAATCTAGAAATCCCTCCGTATACCTTCCTTGATGACACGACTATTTTAGTCGGTGAAGAAAAAGGAGTGGCGTAATGTTTGGTAAAATTATTGGTTGGATCGACGATCGTATTCCAATGACACGTGTTTGGAACATGCACATTGCACAGTATCCAGCACCAAAAAACTTTAACTTCTGGTACTTCTTTGGCTCTCTAGCCATGTTAGTACTTGTTAACCAAATCGTAACTGGTATCTGGTTAACAATGAACTTCGTACCGTCTGCTGAAGGTGCTTTCGCATCGGTAGAATACATCATGCGTGATGTTGAATACGGTTGGTTACTACGTTACCTTCACTCAACAGGTGCATCAGCGTTCTTTATCGTTGTATATCTGCACATGTTCCGTGGCATGATCTACGGTTCTTACCAAAAACCACGTGAACTTCTGTGGTTATTCGGTATGTTCATCTTCTTAGCGCTTATGGCTGAAGCTTTCATGGGTTACTTATTGCCTTGGGGACAAATGTCTTTCTGGGGTGCACAGGTAATCATTTCACTATTCGGTGCGATTCCGGTAATTGGTGATGACTTAACGCTTTGGATCCGTGGTGACTACGTAATTTCAGGTGCAACGCTTAACCGCTTCTTTGCACTACACGTAATTGCACTACCTTTAGTTATCGTTATCTTAGTATTCTTACACATTGTTGCACTACACGAAGTGGGTTCAAACAACCCAGACGGTGTTGAAATCAAACGTAAGAAAGGCACTGTAGCTGAAGAAGACAAGCCTAAATTTAAATTCCACGAGTATTACACCAACAAGAAAGACATTGTTGATGCAATCCCGTTCCACCCTTACTACACAGTGAAAGATATTGTGGGTGTGGTTGGTTTCTTAATATTATTCTGTTGGGTTGTATTCTTTATGCCTGCGATGAATGGTTTCTTCTTAGAAGCGCCAAACTTCGAAGCAGCTAACCCACTGAAAACACCTGAGCACATTTTCCCTGTTTGGTACTTCACGCCATTCTATGCGATTCTGCGCGCTATCCCAGATAAACTAATCGGTGTTATCGCGATGGGTGCATCTATCGTAGTGCTTGCGTTACTACCTTGGATTGACCGTGGTTCGGTTCGTTCTATTCGTTATCGTTGTGGCTTACACAAGTTAAACATTGCTCAATTCGTGGTAACGTTCGTTATCTTAGGTTGGGTTGGTGCAACTCCACAAACTGATTTCAAAACGCTGTTATCACAAATCACGACTGTGACATACTTCATGTTCTTCGTATTGTTATTTGTTTACAGTAAGAATGAGAAAACTAAGCCATTACCAACGAGGTTGACGAAATGATGAAAAAGCTAATTATCGGTTTATTCGCATTGTTGCCATCGTTGACAATGGCAGCGGGTCCTTCGGTTCCTTTAATGGATGCCAACATTGACCTTAAAGACAATGCGTCTTTACAGCGCGGTGCTAAATTGTTCATGAACTACTGTCTTGGTTGTCACCAAATGCAGTATCAACGTTATGAGCGTACGTTCCGCGACATCGGTATTCCTACTGAGATTGGTCAAGAGCAACTGATTTTTGATGGCTCAAAAGTAGGTAGCCACATCAAAAACGCGATTGATAAAGATGACGCAGCTAAATGGTTTGGCGCAGCGCCACCAGATCTTACGCTTGTAGCGCGAGTTCGTGGTACTGACTGGATCTACACTTACCTGAAGTCATTCTACAAAGATGAATCTCGTCCGTTTGGCGTAAACAACGTTGTTTTCCCATCGGTAGGTATGCCGCACGTTCTTCAAGAACTACAAGGCTTACCAACACCAATCACTGAAGAAGTGGAAGAACACGGTCACACTGTGACTAAAGTTGTTGGCACTGAAACAGATGGTTCAGGTGAAATGAGTGTTGACGAGTATGACCAAGCTGCTCGTGATTTAACTAACTTCTTAGCTTACGTTGGCGAGCCGTCACGTTTAGAGTCAGAAGCGTTAGGTCTTAAGGTAATTGGTTTCTTAGTGATTCTATTTATCTTGGCATTCATGCTGAAGAAAGAATACTGGAGAGATGTTCACTAATTCTGGACGTTTTGAAAGGTAATTTTGTGATAGGGGCTTAAGCCCCTATTGCTGTTTTTGTAATATAATGGAGGTAGGCATGGCCGTAGCTGCCAATAAGCGCCCTGTAATGACCCTGTTTTCTGGTGCTAACTGTATGTATAGCCACCAAGTACGTATTGTACTTGCTGAAAAAGGTGTAAGTGTTGACATTCACCTGGCTGAAAAGGATAACCTGCCAGAGGCACTTCATGAAATTAACCCTTACGGTACAGTACCAACACTGATCGATCGTGAGCTTGGTTTATATCAGGCAAACATCATCATGGAATACCTTGATGAACGTTTTCCTCATCCTCCACTAATGCCAGTATATCCGGTTATGCGTGGCCGTAGTCGTCTGATGATGCACCGTATTGATACGGATTGGTATAGTCTAGCGAATAAGATCACTAGCGGTAGCAGCGAAGCAGCACAAGCACGCAAAGAGCTTACTGAAGCGTTACTTGCAATCGCACCTATCTTCTCTGAAGCTCCTTACTTTATGAGCGAAGAGTTCAGCTTAGTTGATTGTTACTTAGCGCCGTTATTATGGCGTTTACCTGAGCTTGGCATTGAACTTAATGGTGCTGGTGCTAAAGAGCTTAAAGAATACATGCTGCGTTTATTTGAGCGTGAATCATTCCAAGCTTCATTAACTGAAGCAGAGCGTGAGATCCGTTTATAATGACGCCTAATCGTCCTTATTTACTACGCGCTTTCTTTGATTGGATTGTTGATAATCAATGTACACCACACTTAGTGGTGAATGCTGATTTTCCTGCTGTACAAGTACCAACACAGTTTGTTCAAGACGGCCAGATCGTTTTAAACATCAGCCCATCAGCGGTCACGCAATTTGCTATGGATAACCAACAACTGAGCTTTAATGCTCGGTTTGGTGGTCAACCTATGCAAGTGTATGTACCTATGGGTGCTGTGCTCGCAATTTATGCACGTGAGAATGGTGAAGGGACTGTATTTACTGCAGAAGAATTCATCGAGGACGAAGACGATTTTGCTCCGGTATTAGAAAGTGTAGACACGCCTGACGATGTAACGCCAGATGATGAGCCACCAACTAAACCAGAGAAGAAAAAAGGTGCTCACTTACGAGTGATCAAATAGCCTTATTAAAATCGAAAAACCCGCTTATAAAGCGGGTTTTTTATTATCAACTTACAGTTCGTATTATAGATATTCAAACACTTTAATTACACGCTCAACACCTGATACGTTTCGTGCCACATCAACCGCTAAGTTGGCTTCTGTATCACTCACTAAGCCCATTAAGAACACCTCTCCATTCTCTGTTATGACTTTAATGTTGTTACTGCTGATATTCTCAGTGGTGAGTAATTGGGTTTTCACTTTTGAGGTTAACCATGAATCGTGTGTTTGTGTGCTCATACCAATATTAGAGCTGATGCGAATTTGGTTATGAATTTTACGAATACCATCAACGCCTTCAATTGCACGTTGTGCTTGCTCTTTCATTTCTTGGTTAGGCACTTGACCAATCATTAATACAATACCGTTAACGCTAATAACGTTCACGTTAGCAAATTTGTGTAAACGTTCAATTTCACTGATAGCGATTGAACTTTTAATTTCGATGTTGTTATCGTCAATTTGTGAGCCAATTGTGCGACGATCATTTGCTGCTGTGACTGCGCCTGCAGTGCCTGCAACAACTGCTGCAGCACACCCTTGTAGTAATAATACGGTACTAATTACAAGTAGAGACTGTTTTAACATTAATTTTCTTCCTGTGGGAATAAGGTTAAATCAATAAGCTCACTTAAACAGTGTAAGTTCACTAAATGTGATTCAACAATACGACTAGGGCGCTTTGATGGCACGCGAATTTCAACATCATTGGGGCCCAATAATCCAACTAATTCACCGCCGTCATCACCGACTAATACTATGACTTTCATATCGCGAGTAAGTGCCGCCTCAACCGCAGAAATAATGTGTTTTTCATTGCCATTAATCGCGATAGCTAAAAGCAGGTCACCTTGCTGGGCAAACGCACGAATTTGCCTTGCAAAGGTTTCGTGCTCATCTGTTTGGTTTGTCGAGCCTAAATTAACCTGTTCTTGAGCGAGCGCAACAGCTGGTAGGCATGGACGCTCAGTTTCATAAAAGTTAATTAATAGCCCAGCCATATGTTGAGCCAGCATGTGGCAGCTTGGCGTGCCGCAACAAAGCAATTTATTACCATTAATTAGACTTTGCGCAATGGTAAATGCGGCTGATTCGAGGGCGCTTGGCAGTACTTCACCTGCGGCAATTTGAACTTGAATATTTTCGGTAAAGATCTTTTTTATTGTTTCTTGCATAACCTACCAATTAAGCTGACGCCATAAGCGTTAGTAAACATTTTTAAACCAGTTGATTGCACTGTTAGTCTCGCCGGTAATGGCCAGATAATCTAATCGCATAGCCTGGTTTGATATTTTTTTCTCTGCAAGATAATGGGCAATTGTTCGCCTTAATCGTTGCTGCTTTTGTTTGCTGAGTGCAACGTTAGCACCCCCTCGAAGGGTGTTTTTTCTAAACTTCACTTCAACAAACACTAAAGTTTGTCCATCACGCATAATGAGATCAAGCTCACCATACTTACACAGATAGTTACGCTCAATAGCAACTAATCCATGCTGTATTAAATACTGTTCGGCCTGCTTTTCATAATACAGGCCTTTTTCGCGGCTATTTTGCCACAATTGCTTAAACCACGACATAGCTTCATCCTTGAGCATGCGTTAATTTAATCAGCTGAGTTATACCTCGATGCTGATTGCATAAATAAAGGAATAGGTTGTTCTGTTGGTAAATCAACAGCAATTATTTGCTTATTTTTGTATTGAGCCCAATCTAGGCTACGGGTTACATAGCCATTACTGGCAATGCTAAGGTCGCCGCTGATTCCTGTAAAGCGTTTGCCTTGTACCATACTAAGTTGTTTTACTTCACCCAGCATACTGGTTGCATCGAACGCCATAGCAAAAAGGCGCTGGTTGATGTCTGCATGTTCAGGCCACAAGCTATCATATTGTTGGCGCAAATTATGTTGTTGAATTTGACCTTCGAGCATCCAAGGAAGCTCAGTAAAATAAAGGCCATCTAAATCGCCTTTATCGGTTCTATCAATTTGTTTACTGTGACTTTTTGAGCTGGCGTAAAGCGGAATGCGGTCAGCAAAAGTACTTACGTTAACGTCTAAATAGGGTTTAATTAAACGTGTTTCGGTGGCATCACCTAAAATATAAATTACATCTATATCGCTACGAGAACGGGTTTCACTTTCAACTTCTTGCTTAAATAACGATTTAACAACATTAATGCGCTCTTTACTTTGGTCTACCTCAAGCAAGCCGGTAATTGTTTTAGGCATATCTGCTTTATCAGAGTAAAAGCCAATTTGCGGTTTTACTTCGCTGTAACGCTGCCATTGAGTGTTAAAGTATTCAACCAAGCGCTGACCATTATTATTATTAGGTGCAAGTAACATGGGCTTTTGGTAGCCCGCAGTTAAAAAGCGTTCTAAAGCTTGTTGAACTTCATGTTCAGGGTTAAGAGCAAAGAAAAAGTGCTGCTGTGAGATCCGTTCGCCATCAAAGCTGTTTAAGTGCATCACCGGGTAATCAACCAGCGTTTGTGCCGTATTCAATTTTTCAATATTACTTTTAAGCAATGGGCCAATAACAAAGTCAGCTTTAAACTCGCTTAACTTAAGTGCTATCTCTTCTGCCGGTAATGATTCATCAATAAATAGGGTTTCTGTTATTGCTCTGTTATCAAGTGCCGCAAGCACGCCTGCTTTTAAGGCGTCGCCCAAACGTTCATTGGCACCCGATTGCGGAATAAGTACCACTAAACGATTTACTTCTAATGGTTCGATTTGTACAAGCTCAGTGACCTTTTTTGGCAAAACTTCTGCCGCAGGGTGGCCAGGGTAACGGCGTAACCAGTTATTCATTGCTTGATGAAGTTCTACCGGTGCACCTAAATAAACTTGATGATAAAGCGCTAAGTTAACCCAACCTTGTTGTACAACAGAACCTCGGTTAAAGCGCTCAAGAGCATAGGATGAAAGCTGAGTAAGGCTTTGCCACAAATCTTTATTTAAATTAGCGACAGTAAAATTGTTTTCACTGCTTAATGTTGATGCTGCAAAGTAAAATGGCATAGCTAGTTTAGGCATACCTTGAGAAGCATATACCCGTGCTGTTAAGTATTTGTGCCATGCTTGATGCTCAGGCTGTGTTAACTGAGGCTCAAGCTGTTGTAGTTGTGCTAGCGCTAAGTCGCTCTTACCTTGTTGCTCTAGGGCAAGGGCGATATAAAGTTTGTTTTGAATTTGATCGACACTTGGCGTGCTTTCAAGTTCAAGGCAGATCTTTTCTAGCAGTTCCCAGCGCTCTTCGTTAATTGCAGCATCGCGAGCAGTATAAAGAAGTTGGATTTTATCGGCACCTTGGCGGAGCAGTGCCGTTTGATACATTGATTGTGCGTCGGTTAGTTGTGATAGTCCAAGCTCAGCTTGGCCTGACTGATTTTCTGCAGTATTTAGTTGTTTTTCGGTTGTGCTACAAGCCGATAACCCCGACAATACAATTAATAGACTAACAAGTTTAAGTCGCACAATGATTTCCCAATACGTTAACGCGATTTGCTTATATTACTGACTGACGCAGGAGACCTCAATGTTAAATGAGGACAATTCAGATAAAATCGGCACTCTTTACATTGTTGCCACGCCTATTGGTAACTTTGATGACATCAGCCAGCGTGCCATCCAAACCCTATCTGAGGTTGACTTAATAGCCGCTGAAGATACTCGTCACACAGGAAAGTTGTTAAGCCACTTTAATATCAAAGCAAAAACCTTTGCTTTACATGACCACAACGAGAAACAAAAAGCGCAACAAATTGTCGACTGGCTAGAGCAAGGAATGAATATTGCGCTGGTATCTGATGCCGGCACGCCACTGATTAGCGATCCAGGTTATGCGGTGGTCAATTTATGCCGTGAACAAGGCGCGCATGTTACGCCAGTACCGGGAGCATGTGCTGCAATTACCGCTGTATGTAGTTCTGGTTTACCGACAGACCGTTTTCAGTTTATTGGTTTTACACCTGCAAAGAGTAAAGCAAGGCAGAGCTTTTTTATCGAAGCGGTTAACTCAGGTATTACTAGCATCATGTATGAAAGTACCCACCGCATTATGGCGAGCCTTGATGATTTAGAAGCAGCGCTCGGTGCAGAGCAGCCAGTGGTATTTGCTAAAGAGCTTACCAAAACCTTCGAAACTTTTTTCAATGGCACGGTTGCCGAGTTAAAACAGTTTTTAACGGATGATCCAACTAAGCAGCGCGGTGAAATCGTATTGATGTTACCGGGCAAGGCAAAGCAAAGTGACGACATTCCAGAAGATGCGCGCCGCATGCTCGGTTTACTCGAAGCCGAAATGCCACTGAAAAAAGCCTGTGGTGTTGTGGCTGAGTATTTTGGTTTGAAGAAAAACGCACTTTATAAAGCAATTATTGACGAAAAAGACTAATTCTTTACTGCATAGACGTGCGCGCTCAGGTATACTGCGCGCCGAGTCAGCCGAGATAATCGCTGCCTGCAACGAAAATGCGCAGGGGGAGGAAAGTCCGGGCTCCACAGGGCAGGGTGCCAGCTAACGGCTGGGGGGCGCGAGCCTACGACAAGTGCAGCAGAGAGGAGACCGCCAACTTCGGTTGGTAAGGGTGAAAGGGTGCGGTAAGAGCGCACCGGGCCACTGGTAACAGTTGGTTGCAAGGTAAACTCCACCCGGAGCAAGACCAAATAGGGTTCCTTATGGCGTGGCCCACGTTGGAACCGGGTAGGTTGCTTGAGCCATAGAGCGATTTATGGCCTAGACGAATGATTATCCACGACAGAACCCGGCTTATTGGCTGACTCAAATTCAAGCGTAAGCATTTGAACTATCAGGTGCTTACGCTTGAACCACTAATTTCATGGCACAAAAAATTAAAACTGTGCCAAATAGTGTGCCATTTGATGCAATACGTTATCTAACCTAGGTAACGAAATGAGACACATAAAACTCCCTGAAAACCTCATCTTACGTAACGAACGTTTTTATTTTCGCTATGTCTTTCCTTGTAAGTTTATCGGCTCCGATATACGAATCTCACTCAAAACTAAAAACCTCCAATGCGCACTTCAGCGATTAGATTTAATATCCCCACATGTAAATAGACTCAAAGAACTTGCTAGTTCTCGTAACGATATAGATACTAAACAACTAGTATTTAAAGCAAAAAGTATTACGGACGATATGAAGCAAGCCCTAACCTTTAAACTTAGTAAAAAAATAATTGCAGAAGAACAGCAAGGTTATTCTTCTAAAGTCCATGCTATTAGTGGCTTTAAGACAAAAGGAATCCATAACCACTCACCTGAACATTTAAGAATTGCCGCAGAAATCATGTTAGCTATTGCTGATGGTAGTTCTGATGAATTACTAATCGATGCATTAAACAGTAATGACTTTGAAGTGTTAAATATTTTTGTTTTAGTAACTCAATATATGTCACTAAAAAACTCAGGCGTTAGTAACCAACAAATTTGTGCAAATACACAAGTACAAAAAAGTATTCGCCAGTTCGCGAAAATGGTTGATGTACTTTCTTTAGTTAGTATGCCTATTCCTGACGAGAGTGAACCAGATTTTGATTTCTTTGATGATTTTGAAGTTGATGATTTCAGTGCTGAAGATCAGGATGCTATTGAAGTGCTAAAAAAGCATGATGTTCAGTTTGACACAAATTCGCTTGAGTTTATTAAGTTTAAGAGTTTGTTGGAAAACTCACGGAATCTGCAAACGAAATTCTTAGCTTCATGCTTGTTAAAAGACCAAGAAAGCCAGCAAGTATTTGAATCATTGATTACGCCTAAATTCAGTGTAGGAAATAACACTAATCCAGTTCCAAAAAGTGAACCTTCAGGCCCGTTATTTTCCAAGGTGCACCAAGAGTTTTTAGAATTCAAAATTAAAGAAGGCTTGTCTGAGCGCCTACAAAATGAATATGCTCGTTTTTATGAGATTTGGTGCTTGCTTGTTGAAGACAAACCAATCGAGGCTTATAAAGCGAGTGATATAGGTCGCTTTATTGATCGCTGCTATCAATTACCCAAAAAAAACCTCGCACCTTATAACAAAATGAGCTTCAAAGAGTGCCTAGACTACGATGTACCACCAGAGGTCTGCATACAACCTAAAACAGTTCAAGGTTACTACAAATGGTTACAGGGCGTATTTTCCTATGCCAAAAGAGATACTGTTGAATATATCCAACACTCGCCTTGTACAATCAAACGCGAATTTAAACAACGTATACGTGGTGCTTTCAATAGTGAAGAGCTTAATAAGTTTGAAGCATTCGCTATGCAAACAAAAAGTATGTGGCAAAAGTGGTCGCTCTTATTAGCTATGTATACTGGTGCAAGACGAACAGAAATTTATCAACTAAGAAAGTCTGATATTCGAAGAGAAGGTGCTATTGATTATATTCTCGTAACTGATGAACATGAATCACAGCGCCTTAAAACTGAAAATGCCAAGCGTAGAATTCCAATCCATAAACGTTTAATTGAATTAGGCTTTCTTGATTATGTTGAGAATACAGACGAGCGGATCTTGTATGAGATCACGTCGGCGGAAAGTATAACCAGCTGGTTTGCACGCTTAATTACAAAGCTTGATATACCAAGTGTTAACGAACTAGATGAAATGCGTAGTTTTCACAGTTTTAGACATACGTTCATTAGTAACATACGAAATAATCACTCTTTTGATTTAGCGTTGCTACAACAGGTCGTTGGGCATGAACTTTCTAATGGCGGGATTACAGATAAGTACACTCATAAGAGTGCGAGCTTGATAAGATTGGCTGGTGTGGTTAATTCATTTGAAATCAATCAATAGTATTATTTGACTTGAGCTGGCTTCACAAATTAACGATAAAAATCTATTATTACTGTTTTATTAGCTAACTATAAAAATCAAGAGCAGCTCTAAAAGCTAAAGTTAAAAGGATTAAATATTGTCTTACTCATCGTCATTAGAAACAAAGTATTCTCAATTATGCGAATCAATTGGCTTTAACCATGTGAGAAACTTAGTCGGTAGATCTATAGGTATTACAGGGACTTCAAAAAAGAATCTATTAGAAAATTTTGTTTCTAATGAAAGTTCAGAGCTACATACAGCAATGGAGCATGTTCGCTTAGAGTCTGTTCTTGGTGGGGATCGTCAATTCACGATTTTCGAGCTAGATGATCATAATTCAAATTTATATCAAAAGTTTTTTGAAAACTTACTTCCCAATACGGCTCATCCTCTTTCTAAAGCTTACCCATTCCTTTTGAGTGATGAGGATTTATGTGGATTAGATGATAAGCTACATGTTCTAGATAAAATAGTGAAAAAGGTCGGTAATACCGAATACCAAGTTATTGTTTTTGGAACAGTTTTAAAGGTGCCAATAACTAAGAGAGCGGATACATTTTTAAATGAAGATGGTGATGCTTTAGCTGATTCTGGTGCTAAGTTCTACTATAAAATTGAGAAAGCTTATCAATTTTTACATACCGTCATTTTTGAACCAAACTCGAGAAGGTTAACAATCACTTGTGATAGAACAGCCGACAACATTAAGCAAACAAAAGCAAGAGATGAACTGTTTCGGTTAAAAATGCGTTTGACTGACTTAAGTTGTTGCGATCTTGGTAATCGAGTTAATTTATTTGATTTTATCAAACCGTTATATAATGCTGGCGATGGAAATGTAACTAAACTTGGTATAGTAACTACTGATAATAATCCTGTTAATTTAACATTAAATGTTGGTGAAAAGTGCCTTCGAGAAGATCGATACCATAAAAATGGTGAAGGTTTGATTTCTGGTTTCTATGCTGTTGGTAAGTCATGGGAGCGAATTATCCTAGAACTTAAAACAGAGAAGAGTACTATTGAAGCGAAAGCAAAATTGCATTTACATTTAAAGAGTAATTCTTCAGCGCTTCTTAGTGGAGGATTTTTGTTTGATGGATATATATCAAACTGTCCTAGGTTCTCAGATTTTTTATTTGTTTTAGATAAATCACTAAATCACTAAGCTAATCATGTTATCTGAAAAAGAACTTAAATATTACTTGTCCTTAAACTTTGATGATCAAAGAAATGAGCGCTTTGTTGTTGATATTTTTAAGTACCTTAATGAAGGGGAAGGTAAGCACTTAAATAATGTGACTGTTATTGGTTTAAGGCAATTACTTAACCTTAGTTCTAATGAAGATAGAAATATATGGGAAGCTATGATCACCTTATCTAAAGAAAGGTATGGTTCATTTTTAACTGTAGCTTATCATTTTATTCCAGACACTGAAGTTTTAGCTATTGTAGATGAAAGTGAAATAGCGGACAGTCTTAGAGCAGGTCTCTATGTTGATCCTGATGGAAACGAGCATCTAAACTTTTTGCCTAAAATGTTTCCAAATTTCAAAGTCAATAGGGGCTTTTCTAATTGAAACAGGGGCCTAGTCTAGAAGAACTTCTCACGCCTGCTGCAAAAGAAGATCTAAAAAGAAGAAATCCTTCTAGTTATGAGGAGTTCATTGATAACTTATATCAAGACCTGAGGTTTGCAATATCTACTTTAAAGTCAGGTCGTCAGCATCACCAGAGAAAAAGTGAAGATGAAATATCGGATCACCTTATATCTCAATTAAGCTCATCTTATAAAGTTCCTCTACCTAGAGATAATCAAGATGGTGGACACTGTGATTTGTCTTTTCAAATAGTTACTCCAAAGTATGAAATTTATAAATGGAAAGCTGAGGCAAAGCTATGGAAGGGAAAAAGTTGGGCTGAAGATGGAATGTCTCAACTAATAGACTCATATGCCCATGCTGATTTGAATAATGATCAAGGCTCTTTGTTATTGTATTGTGTAAAACCTAATCCATTAGACAAGCTTAAAGAGTGGAAAGATATGGTCAATAAAATGGATTGCTTTTTATCATTAGAAGAAACCAAAGATCCCTATGAGTTTACGTCTGTTCATATGAGTCCTTCTCAGATTGAATACTCTGTTAGACACTTTTTTATACACCTCCACCACCCTCCATATGATGCAATTAGAGCAAAGGCGTTGCACAAAGATAAGGCGTTAAGGAAAAAGCTGCCTTTTCATTAAATTTAAAGTAGCGTTAATACACATTAACGCTACTTTATTTCTAACGCTAATTTTTCTAGGCGTTTGACTAATTTTAAATACTTTAAAATTGACTTATCATCGATGCATTTATAGTCTTGATTGAATTTTATTAAAGAAATTAAATATGACCTGTAACCGAGGGTTTTATTATGTACTTGATCTTTGGCGTACTTATCAATGAATTCAGGTTTTGGCTTGTATTTGAATTTCTTTTTCTCGACGTTAATTTTGAAAACTTTCCTTAATATTTTTATATTTGAGCTTCCTTTATCAAATTCATATAGTAGCTTCTCTATAATCTTTATTTTTTTATTTGAAATTCGGATAGTTCCTAATCGTTTTTCATCCTCTGTTCCATCAATAGTATAGCCCTTTATGGATAATATTTTCTTTGCAGATAATAACTTTTTTTGATTTATTTTGAATCTTCCTAGCGAGAGTATGAAGCTGATTTCATTATAGAAAAAAGTTGAGTGAATAGTGTTGGAATGTTTAGGGGATGAAAAAAGTAAGTCATCAGCGTACCTGGTATATTCGATGTTATGCATTGAGCATAGGCTTTGGATCAAAATGTCAAATTTTCTAAAAATTATGTTTGAAATGATAGGTGATGTTTTATAGCCAATAGGTAATATTATTTTGTTTGAAAAAACTTCGTTCTTAGAGTTTTCAGACAATCTTAGTGTTACTAAGTTTATAAAGCTATCAACCAATAAGCTGCGTGATTTGGTATTCACGATTTGTTTTTCAAAATATGAGCTAAAACAGTCTTTTAAAATATCTTCAGAAATTGAATGAAAGAAGTTTTTGATGTCTATTCTTATAAAGTGATAATTCTTTCTATGGGGCTCTATAAAATTTAAATAGGATTGATTTGATCTAAATGCTTTCGCAGAATTATTGATAGGAATTTTATTAAGGAATCTGGTAGTCAGTACTTTAAGGCACTTATTTAAATCTGAATCTTCTTTAAGCTTATAAAAAAACTTTTTTCCAGATTGGATTTCAGTTACATCACCGAAATCTGTTTGAGGGACTCCCTGATTAATTAGTGTGGAGTAATCTCCAACAAGAAGCTCAGAAAAAAAAGTATCTTTATCTATTTTGTCCATAAGTTATTGTTTCCGCTTTGATACAAGAACATCTTTTCACTTTGTGGGCTAAAAGGCTGCCTAGTCGACAAGTAGCCTTGATTAACCATTAATGGGCTAGGAATGACAAGCAATCACTTACCTGTAGTAGCATAAGTCCCTACTCTATCGAAGCGGAAACTTTATTTATAATATCAGATAGTTCTGAAAATGTATTTTTAAAATCCATTTGTAGGCTAAGTTTTTTATTTTTAGTTGTATCATCTTTAAGGTAATCGATACTAAAATTTAAAAAACTAGTAACCCAACCACCCGTTTTGCCAATTTCATGTGGGAAAGTTAGCTTTAGTTCATCAGCTATTTGCTGAGTAGCATTAGTTAGTCTATCTGAGATTAGCTCGTAGTTTTTATTGTCTCGTCCTTCAAGTAGATTAGTTTTACCATTAAACACAAGTCTAAAAACTAGGATTAATTCATGTTCTTCTAATCCCAAGTTGTCTAATTTTGATATCAAGTCTCGAATATATTTTATTCTAACAATTTTGGCACTTCTATTATTTTTAATAGTTAAACGCCCTCTAAATAAGGGGGCTTTGAATATCGCATGGAAAACTTGTTTGATACTCATATAGATTCCGAGCTTAGGGTAAGTGCTTTCAATGGTTTTGTTTAAATCACCTTTTCCACCAACATTTTTACTATTTAAGTACTCGTTTATTAACCATTTGTAGAAAATTTCAATAGTTTTTTCATTTATTAAAGAACCTTCAATTGTTGTAGAAAAGAAATAAGTTTTTACAGTGTTTTGTGTACTTAAGTTCAGCTTTCTTATGAAATCTTGATATTTAAATATTTCATAATCAGTTTTATCTTCATTAATATCTTTTTCTTTATTGTCATGGCTTAATAAAAATTTAAGATTCTTTCTTTTTTTAAACTTTTCACTACCATACATAGAGAATCTATACTTTTTCTCTAGTTTATAAAGGTCAATAACCTCTCTTGTAAAAGTTAATTGATTTTTTGAAAAGTCATATTTAAGTATTTTATCAGCATCATAAGCAACTAAATATGGAATGGCCACATTTGCAGAGGAAGGGTTGATCGCATTTAGCATCACGCTATTTGTTTTGTATGTATCAACTTGTCTTAACGCAGGAAAAAGCTCCATAAGTTTGTGGTTACCAAAAAGTTCCAGCTCTGTTTCACCTTCTACAAATAGAATGAAGTTACTAAAAAAAAGTCGAGCTTCGTTGTCAGAAAATATATTAATGAATCTTTTGTCTTTAAAATGAGTGTTTAATTTAGTTGCTTTAGTTGATGAGGTTTTAGCTTTTGAAAAGTGGATTATTTGATGTTCGTCTTCACCTTCGAATAATTTAATCAATTGTTTTATTATGTTGGGTGAGTGGGTTGAAAGAATTATTCTCGGGTAGGGAGTTGAATACCTTTTGCTTTCTTTAATGTTGCTTGTTTTTTTATACGAAAAGTAAATGTTATGAAGTTTATAAATCAGTTCTTCATTTCTTTTTGGATGTAAGCCAATTTCTGGTTCGTCTATGAAAACTGTTGGTGTTATATATTCTCTACGAGTTAAAGATATGATTAAGCTTAGGAATAATTCAAGATATTTATGTGAGTTTGTGCCATCTGATTGCATCTCTAAACCCATTCCATCAATATTAAAGTTTTGCCCCTCTAAGCCAACTTTAACATAGTTAAGAACTTTTTCTTGGTAGCTGTAATCACTTCTTTCTGTAATTTCATCGATTTTTTCTATGTAATCTTTATATGAATTGCTTTTTGAAGAGATTTTTTTGTTAAAAAAGTCGACTACATCCTCTTTATTAATAGATTTTGTATTTAAAAACTTAACCTTACTAATTAATGACCAAAGTTTCTTCCAGTCGTAAAGCTCTATTCTTCGAGTGTCTATTGAAAAAAAAGGGTAAATCCTGCTTATTATTTTAAGAATTTCTTTGTTTTTAACTGACCAGTAAATTGACTCATCTTTTCTTATATACAATGTGATTTCAATTATTGGTGATTTGTTTTTGAATTCTTTTATATTTAAAGGAGGGAAAATAATAGAACCATTCGGCTCACCTAGAAATAAAGTATTGTAAACATGCTTTTGATAAATGCTTTTCTTTCTATTTGAGGTAACTACCTTTTTTAACCTAGTAAGATCAAACTCTAATGTAATAGAGCCAATAGGTGAGTAATTTGAATTTAAACTTGGAGGGACTGCTAGCTCCCCATCCATTTTTTTATAAAAATAATCAATTAATTTAAGTAGGTTTGATTTTCCTGAGTTGTTTTTACCAATGATACAATTTATATCCTTAAAATCATTAATAAAGAAGCTGTCAAATGAAAGTAGGTTTTTAATTTTAACAGACTTAAGACCCATTTTTATTCCTTTAAAATCTATTTTTACTTTATGTTAGATATAGCTGCATGTAGCTTGATTTTACTATATTTAATAGCTTTCGTCACTGAATAGAGTATCAATGTAAGGTTTTTTGTAGTCAATAACAGTCAAAAATAATACTGGTTTTAACTAGTTATTCATATATACCGAGCTTGAACTCATTTCAAAGGTATAGCTCAATGACTACATTAACCCCTACCGAGTGTTATTTAAGTAACCTTGTACCTTCAGGCCGTAGGTCTGTCAAATCAGTGCTTAATGCTGCGGTTAAGATTTTATCTGCTGATGCTGCTTTAGAAACATATCAAATACATGCTCTCGGCTACGAACAGCTTTCTTTCATAAGGCAAGTACTAGTTGAACAAGATAAATCAGCTCGCACTATTCATCTAACATTTCAAGCAATCAGAGCTGTGACTAAAACAGCACTATTAATGGGACAAGTTGATCAGCATGCCCTCGATAAATTTAGTGCTTTAAAGCTTCCTCACATTGAGCCAAGCGTAAAAGGTAAAGCACTGTCTATGTCAGAGCTAAAACATTGTCTGACTAAACAAAATTGCTCTGCTCATGAGGTTCGAAATATCGCATTAATAGCGACAATGTCGGGAGCTGGGTTGAGACGGTCTGAAATACATAAATTGAGACTATCAGACCTTTCATTGCAAGATGCTCAACTAGTAATTCAAAAAGGTAAAGGCAATAGAACCAGAACTCAATATTTACCTCTATGGGTTGTAAGCCACCTTTCTGAGTGGGTTTCATTACGAGGCAATAAATCTGGCTTTTTATTTTGTAAACAGATTAACAGCCAGTCCTTAATTCAAAAGCCGCTCTCAGTTGCCAGTATCTACGATATTGTGACAACCAGAGCAGTCCAGACATTAGGTAAAAATATAACACCCCATGATCTCAGAAGAACTTATATAACATCTCTATTAGATAATGGAGTTGATATTTCTACTGTGAGTAAGCTTGCTGGTCACAAGAGTATAACGACTACGCAGATCTACGATAAGCGTGGCGTTGAAAGCCTAAAAAAAGCTGTTAATACATTAAGCCATGATGTGTGAGGAATTTAATATGAAAATTGATACAAAAAGCCTCACTTGTCGTTATGTGCTTAAACTTATTGAACACGGCTTCTTTGATGAAGAAGTATTCGATATGTTTTCACCAAGAGAAATCCAGCAATTATCTTACACGACGAAGAAAAATGCACCCTTAGATATAGATGAACTACATGATTTACTGAGCGATCTTTCTTGCGTCGAAAATTACCCAAGGTTTGGCTTAAATTGTAGCTACTTCTTAAGGAGTATTGGCTTAAATAAAAAGATTAAGCGTCTGTTTGAGCTGACTATCATGAGTTCAATTAAGCCGAAATTCTTTGATTTTATTGAAGATTTCATAGTTAAGTCTTCATACAATTATCATGAAGTGTTGGCAGCTCTATGTGATTTAGATGAAGCCGATTTTCATGAGTGTATTGATGAATTAAACTCTCTTGGCTTAGGAAATAGCGATGACTTAGACTATGAGTTGCCTGCAATCCCATTAGGCTTAGCTAGTTACCTGCTTACAAGTGATAACTATGATTCAAAAAAAGCAATTAGCTTATTTTTAAATTCAATGGAGCCAGCTAGCTATAGACTATCTAACTTTGAACATATAGAAACCGAGCACTTAAAAAAGTTATTAAGTGGATGGAAAGCTTCTAATGGAACACCAGTGAATATTCTTTTGCATGGAGCAGTAGGCACCGGTAAAACAGAGTTGGCCAAAGCACTTTGTGAAAGCTTAAACCTTGTGCTTATGGGGGTAAGCTCCAGTTGCAGCACTAATGATAAAGCTAGACCAAAGTTTCTTGCTGATAAATCCAGCCCATCAACCCGTATTCAAAACCTTCTTATTGGCAGAAAGCTTATGGGCAATCGCAAAGATGGTGTTCTACTCATTGATGAATGTGAAGACTTATTTGAAGTTGATATCATGGGGTTTACTGAGTCTAAAGAGTTACTCAACTCATTAATAGATAACAGTAATTCAGCAACTATATGGATTACAAACCACGTTGATACGCTCCCCCTTAGCTGCATAAGACGCTACGACTATGTTTTAGAAGTGCCAGCAATGTCAGCAGATAAACGTACCAAGCACGTTTCTGAATCCTTTAGTCCTTTGAGTGTATCAAAAGATTTTTTAGCTAGAGCAATTTCAAATAAGCATTTGAGTCTTGCAAATATAAGCAAAGCTGCTCATGGTGCTAAATTATGTAATTACTCAAAAAATAAAGCAGAAGAGTTTATAAGCGCTTATTTTGATGGTGTGCTATCTGCATCAGGAATAGATACAAACGAGCTACGTTATAAGTCTGAGCTTAAATTTGAGCATGCCAATATAAACCTTAAGGGTTCATTTTCAACAATGAACGATATTGTAAATGCTATAGAAAGCCATCATGGCGCAAGAACTTTACTTTTTGGCCCAGCAGGAACTGGCAAAACTGCGTTCGTAAATCATGTATGTGAAGAAGCTGGGTTTGATCTAATTAGTGTTCAAGCCTCAGATATCTTGAGTAAGTGGGTTGGTGAAAGCGAGCAAAATATTAAAGAGTTATTTGTAAAAGCGACCGAGCAAGAAGCAGCCATTTTTATAGATGAAGCTGATAGTTTGTTTGCAAGTCGAGAGGGCGCTAAAAGCAACTGGGAAATTCAATCAGTTAACCAGCTTTTATGTAATCTTGAGATGTTTGAACTTCCATTTTTTGCTGCCACTAACTTCAAAGATAAGTTAGATAAAGCTTTGCTAAGGCGCTGTGATTTCAAGCTTGAACTGGATTACTTAACTGAGCAGCAAGTGAAGCAAATGCTTTTAAAACTAACAGGTGAAAAGTTACTCCCGCCTAGTAGCACAAAAATGCTTATAGAGTTAAATCGTTTAACACCTGGTGACTTTAGTGTGATCGCCAGAAAAATGCGTTTTAGCAAAAAATCACTCTCAATACCTGATGCATTAAACTATCTATTTGAAGAACAAAAGATGAAAGGCAGTGTATCTAGAAGGATTGGATTTTAGTTGTCTTTTCTTGACTCCTTATTTGAAGGGATCGTTTTCACAACGCTTACCTTTCCATTTTCTGACTTGTATAGTTCTACATAAGTCGGCTTATTACTTTTTTTTATTTTATTAATTAATATGTTGAATATTTCATCATGACTTTTTGAGTTTTCTTCATCTTTATTAAACTCTAGAAGTTCTATTAATGTATTATATCTTTCTCTATCTATTGTTATGGTTACTCTTTTTTTATTGAATTTTATTTTTCTTATCCTTGAAAGGAAGTTATTCCAAACTTTATCCTCGATTTTGTTTGTATATTTTGTACAGTTTTCCATTACCTTTATTAATGTTGATGCTTCTTTTTCTAGCTCTTTTTTTATTTCTTTAAATTCTTTTGAGTATTCTTTGGTGTGGATTATTTTGTTGGTTAGGTTGTTTATTGTTTCCTTTTTGTTTTTTCTTTGAGTTGATTTTTGCTCTATAAATGTAATTAGTTTTAATTTTAATTCTTCAGGTATTTCTTTTTTTAATAGCTCTTCAGCTGCTAAATACCACTCCCAAATTTCTATTTTTCTTCTGTTCAAAATTAAACTCTTTTTATTATTATAAATTACTGTTCCGGAACGATGATTTTCTTTTTCGTTCTGGAACGGTTTCTTTTATGTTAGTTCCGGAACGGTTGTGTGTCAAATTGAAGTAAAAAATAAATTTCTTTCGATGCATTTAAGCTTACTAATTTGAAACTGTAAACGAGTAGTCCACGAAATTTAATAGGACTGTTGGGATGAAAAAATCATTAAATTCAGAGTGTAATAACATCAGCATAGATGGACATGATCAATTACAGACTCACTCTCTAGCTTTAAAACTAGTAAATAAGGTAGTTAAAGATGATGTAGTAATTTGTATTAAATCTTTGCAAGATACGGAAATAGAAGAGCTTCCACTCGATTCTTTTATTTCTAAATACGGCTATTCATATTCAAATTTAGATCTTTTGGTTATGGGATTTGATAGCTATAAGTTACTTAAAAATGAAAATTCATTTAAAAGTTCAAAAGTATTACTGGTTGCAAAAAATGGTTTTAATGAATTAAGTAATGAAAAATGTAGATTAAAAGAAAGTGATGGTCACTTAGATAAATTTTCTTTAACTTTAGATGTTGAGAGAAATGTTCGTAAGAAATTTACCAAAATTGTTACTTCAAAAGGATTGTTGAAAAGGGTAAGTAAAAATAATGTTAGATGTCGTTATTATAGAAAGAGGCTTATAAATAAAGAGCAAAGTTTTAAAGTTCAGTATTCACCATTTAACAGAAAAAATAACTGTTTTAAATTTACTTGGAACCCGAGTGTCACAAGTGATAGTTTTGTTAATTCTATTTTTTATGAATTAAAAAAGGCTGTTGGGTCTAATTATTCTGAGGTTGTTGGTGAGTCTTTAATATCACGTGTTGATTTTGCTGTGGATAAAAGAGGGTGGGAAATTGCAGAATTAATTATTAATGTTAGTGGCTCTTCTAGATTTACTAGTTACTTTGATTGTTTTGGTAATGTAGAAACTAAAATTGTAGGAGGAAGCGACTTTAGATTTCAAGCCTATAATAAGTCATTAGAGCAATCAATTATTACTAATGATCCAATGACAAGATTTGAAGTTCAATTTAAGAGGCCAACACTAGATGAAGAAAGAGTTCAATTAAAAAATTTATGTACAACTGTTGATAAAATCAACAAGCTAAAAATTTATGATTTTTGTAAGAACTCTTATATTAGAACATCTGAAATGAATACTCTAAAAGAGTTTGGTGTAATAGGTTTAAGATCAACATTAGGTAATGATACTGATAAAAGAAGGCTTGCCAGAAATCTAGCTAAAATTGAAATTCAAGATTTTTGGGATGAGTTAGTTGCTAATGCACTGAAAGAGTTAAAGGAGCTTAAAAAGCTTCTAATGAAGCCTAGTGCCTAACTGGAATTGTGCCAAAAGGTGTGCCAAAGTGGCACTTAATGTAAAAGCAGCAACTCTTAACGTATTGTTTTATTTTGTAATTATGTTTTCAGCCTTGAAACTTATTGGCTGACTCACCAAATCATATTAAAGCCCGTAGTGAATCTACGGGCTTTTTGCTTTTTGGGCCGGAGAAAATCCACTCCGCGCATACAAAACAGCGGCTTACTGGCTGACTCACCAAATTAAAGAAAGCCCACAGTGAAAACTGTGGGCTTTTTGTTTTCTAAAAGAAAATCCACTCCGCGCATACAAAACAGCGGCTTATTGGCTGACTCACCAAATCATATTAAAGCCCGTAGTGAATCTACGGGCTTTTTGCTTTTTAGAGCTGATTGCTATTGTGGCCTAACCATTATGCTAAATAGTGAAATTTATCATTATTGTTAAACCACCACATTCACCATTTTTAAACTGAGTTTTACCTTTGAGTACTGAGACACGCTCGACGATCCCTAATACACCAAACCCGCCTTTAGAATTTGAGTTTTTATGTTCAGGCAGGCCTATGCCGTTATCACAAATAATTATCTCAAGTTCATTTTCTTGGTAAGTAATATCGATTGAAAACTCAGTGGCTAGAGAGTGTTTAACAGCATTGGTTGATGCCTCTTGGCAAATGCGAAAGATGGCGATTTTAAAATCATCATTTAAGCTATCTATCGGCCCATTTACTTTGCATTGATAAGCGATTCCAGCTTCATTCAGGTGCTCAGAGAATAACTCGCTTTTTAATGCTGCTTCTAAACCTAATTCGTCTAATAAGCGAGGTCTCAGCCAGTGCATTAACCTGTATACCGAGTCATACATATGGCTTGAAACGTTTTGGAGTCTTGTAATTGTCGATGCTAACTCGTTATGGTTGGCTGTTTTCTTTTCTAATATTGCAATATTTGTTTTTAAAGCTGTCAGGTTTTGACCTATATCATCATGTAATTCTTGTGAAAGCTGGCTTCGCTCAGATTCTTGAACATTAACAACTTTAGTCGCTAAGTTTTGAGTTAGCGTACTAAGTTCAATTAATTCTTTATTTTGCTCTAATAATGCGGATTTAGACTTATTTAATTCAGTAACAAATGCACTGAGCAAAAGAGCCAGAACGCTGTAACTTATTATGTAAAGTTGCGTAGTCAGGAGTAATTCGGTTTCATTCACACCATAGACGTTAATTAGTAGGGATATAACAGTGACACTTGCATAGCTCAGAGCCCCTAAGGCCCCGTATCGATAGCTAAACCATATCAACGGAAATATAGCGAGCATTCGCAAAAGATAGAGTGATTTAGGTTCAAACAGGTAAACCCCAATGAAAACAGTGAGGCAAAAACACAGCTGCACTAAAAGCGTACTAACCTCTTTAGTTATGAGTTTATTTAATTGCTGGTAAATTGTTTTAGCATGAAACGCGAAAAGCAACATGATAAGTGTTGTTATGATACCGCCAAGTTGATGGGCTAACATCATTTCAAAACGATCTTCATCAGCAATAAGCCGGTACTTATTTTGGCTATCACTCGGTAAGATAATGAGCATTGATCGTATAAAGCGATATGAAATTGCAATAAATAATACTGTAACAGCACTTTTAACAGTTTGAATATCTAATCGAACTTTGAAAAGCTTTGCCAGCACAAGAGGAGTAAGAATCAAAAACTCTCGGCATGCAGAGCTAACAAGTCTATAGGGGATATCATCAAGAGGAACATCATAAAAATACCAAACATAACTGATTTGCCCTAATGTAAAGCCTACTGTCAGTGCAGGCCAATATCGTAGAGGAAAAAACAGATAACAAACTACTCTGAAGCCAACCGGAAAGTACCAACTAACAAAGTCCTCGTACACAACATAGTTAAAGGAAAATAAATAAAGACTATTTTCGATAACTGGTGCTATTAAAACTATTAAGCACGAAAACAGTACAAACTTTACTATGTCACTGCGCTGTGTGCTCTTCAACTTGAGGGCTAGCGGAACAAAGTAACTTTTGTTGAAAACTCTATCCATGAGTAAGCATAACCTTTTTATAATATGTAAACTTGCGTCGTATCAAACTGTTGTTTGGCGCTAGGGTTACACAAAGTATAACGTTGTGTAACTTGAATTTCAGCTTTATTTCCAATAAGTTGTAATAAATGCCCTTTTGCAATATCTGACATATTACGCTTATGCTTTACAATTACTTCACGACCTAAAGCTCCTTGCAAGCGTGGTTTCGGGAAAGCTGTTTTGGTTACCGGCTTGATATGCTCGCACTGAGTAAAATAATCTAAACATTGCTGTTTTGCTTTATTGATGGTCTCATCGTTGCTTTTGATTATGTCTACATTTTTAATGAAATGAACAAACGCGGCATTTCGTGAAGTAAAGTTAGCCGTAACATTAGCTAAGGCTTTTGATTCTGGCCATTTACGCATGACTACATATTTATTTTTACCTGTTTTGACTAGGTTAGTAGACCCTTTTGTCATTTTACTTGTCCACTCAATACGATAATTTGACTCACCAATGTAATGTAGTAATACGGTGATGTTGTGAAAGTGGCTTGTTTCCCCTGCGATCTTTTTCATGGCTATTTCCTTGTCATTTTGGGTAAGCTTACAAGGAGATAAACAATAAAATTATTTCCACTTTTCTTAGGCTTATAAGAATTTTTCTTACCTGAGTGCGTTTTTACCGCGTTATAATGGGGATTAATCAATACATGGAGTTGTTATGAAATTTGCACTTATTGACGATCATCAAATGGTAAGAGAGGGTTTTAGGGCTCTAATTGAAGAGGAAGATCCTGATTGGCAAGTTAGTTTTGAAGCAAGTAGCTACAATGAGTGTCTACAAAACTTAGGTGATATTGATATAGATTGCTGCGTTATTGATATTTCGCTGCCAGATAGAAATGGGTTAGAAGTAGCTGAGTTAATAGGCGAGAAGCTACCAAATGCTAGGCGTATAATTTTGAGTATGTACGAGGAAAAATCTTACATTCAAAGAGCGTTAGACATAGGTGTTGATGCTTATCTATCGAAACGAGATGCAGCTGAAGAGTTAATAACAGCAATACATTCTATCTTTAAAAACCAACTATTTTTAAGCCCTTCAATTAACACGCATTTCTTAAAAACCCAAAAAACTGACAGTGTATTAAAAAAATTAACGCCAAGAGAATTAGAAGTTTTTAAGCTACTTGCACAGGGCTTTAATGCGAAACAAGTTTCACAACTGATTGATATAATGCCTAAAACGGCTCATGTTCACCGTGCCAGTATTATGAGTAAACTGAACTTAACTTCGCAAATTCAAATTACTAAACTAGCTCTTGAAAAAGGGGTAATTCTTATTGATGAAATAGGCTAGTTTTAAGACGCTATTAAATCTCAAAAACCATACTGTTTTTAACTAGTTAGTCATATATACCAAGCTTAAACTCATTCCAAAGCGATGGAGCAATGACACATTAGCCTTACAGTTGAGCTCGAAGGACTGTCATATCAGTGCTAAGAGCTGCACTTGCCAGAGTCTTCCTAAATAAAATCTTCTGCTGAACAATCCGCTTAAATACTACGACAAAGTCTTCACACTAAATTTGATAACTTGATTGTATATCTATAAAACAGGTTATTTCATGAAGACGTTAATATTATTTATTTTGACATTAATTTTTCTTAGTGGCTGTAAACAAAGTCATTTAGATATTTTCCCTGAGCTCTCAGATGAGCGGTTGCTGTTGCAAGAGCTTTCGGTCGCACAAATGAAGGCTGATATAGATGCTTTGTTAGAGGGGGTTATCCAGCGCCATCCTTACATAGAGGAATATGCAAACCTAGCTGTGCTAAGAGCCAAAGCTGAACAGCTTAAAGCAAGCCTAAACAAGCCACTTAATCGCGTGGAGTTTTATCGAGTGGTCGGTAGCTTAACGTCCTATTTTCAAGATGGACATTCATTTCTCATATGGCCTTATCAAGAATTAAATAAGCTGCGTGAAGCAGGGCATAATACGTTTCCACTTGCTGTAAGTGTTAATGAGAAAGGCAAGCTGCAGCTCAAACACGCGTATAGCTTAGGTGAACAGCGTATTCCTATCCTGTCAGAAATAATCTCAATTAATGGTGTAAATGCAGACCTTCTTTTATCACAGTTGGCGCTCTATGCTGGTGGCGAAACCGCTTTATTGCGTGAGCACGCTGTGGCGATGAGGTTTGGAATCGCTTTATGGGCGCGCTACGGTTGGTTAGATAACTTTGAGGTTCAAGTTTCCACTCCTGAGGGGATTAAAGCCTTTCATTTTGAATCTCAAAAAAAGTGGCCTAAAGTAGATGAAAAAGCACAAGGCTTTGTTGCCAGTTACTCAGATAAAGCACATTATTATAAGCAGTTGTCTAATGATGTTGGGTTTATTTATTTAGGCCATTTCGATATCGAGCCACGTGAGTTTGAGCGCTTTATTGATCAAACATTTAGTAAGATTAAACAGCAAAACGTGAAGCAACTGATTATCGATATTCGCGATAATCCCGGGGGCAATACAGATACTGTTACTTATTTATCACGGTATTTAGCTGACAAACCTTTTAGGTTAATTTCAAAGCTTAAAGAAAAGTTAAATGAAGAGAATAGAGGTTGGTTCAACAACAAAGGAGAAGTTGGTGATATTGTGGTAACTGATTGGGATAATTGGGAATCACCAATAAATAAAGCGCAGCGCTTTGATGGCGACACCTTTTTATTAATTGGGCCTGTGACTTATTCAGCATCAATAGTGCTAGCCACCACTTTAAAAGACAATGGATTTGCAACTTTGGTAGGTGAGACAACCGGCGGGTATGCTAATCAGTCTGCTCAAGGGAATCTGTTTAACTTACCTAACTCAGAGTTACGTGCTTATGTAACAACAAGAATGCTAGTTAGACCCAATGGCGAATTGGCACGTCGTGGTGTTACACCACATTACAGTTTAAGCGACTACAATTTAAATGCCTGCAAACATGTGCAAGCAGATAATGCCTATGCATTTACTAACGCTAATCAACAAGATAAAGCACTTAGATTAATCGGCTTGCTACTAAGCGGAGAGCTTCAACAATGCGAACAAGAAGTTGAGTAACACGATGACACATCGCACTAGTTCAGTATTAGTCGTAGAAGATACACATGATATCGCTATTCAGCTTTGTGACTTTTTAGAGCAAAAAGGTTTTTTGGTTGATTATGCCGCAACAGGAAAGCATGCGATTAGGCTTGCAGCAGAACATAATTATGATGTGATTGTGCTAGATTTAATGTTGCCAGATATGGATGGTATACAGGTTTGCAAAGAAATTAAGCAAACCTGCGATACTCTAGTGCCTATTTTGATGTTAACTGCTCGAGACAGTATAGAGCATAAAATTGAAGGGTTCGGGTCGGGAGCTGATGACTACTTAACAAAGCCTTATGTTCTTGAAGAAGTTTTTTTACATTGCCTCGCTCTTACCCGTCGCAATAAGCTTCATCAAACAAAAGTGATGGAAATAGGTGGGTTAAAAATAAATATCAGTACCAAAGAGGTTGAACGTCAGGGGCAGGAAATCAAACTATCAAGTAAAGACTTTGAAATATTATGTCTTATTGCTGAAGCCTATCCTAATGCGGTTAGTAAACGCCATATCGTTGAAAAAGTGTGGGGTTCTGATGCACCAGAAACGGATGCGGTTAGAAGCCATATGTATACCTTAAGAAACGCCATAGATAAGCCATTTGATACCCCGATAATAAAGACGGTCCATGGTATTGGCTTCAGACTTATCGCTAAATAACCAAAAGAAATGCAATGAAGCACAAAGCAAACACTCATATTTCTAATGCAATTACTAAACTGGTGTTTGCGATCACGCTGACATTAACACTTCTTTACAGCATCTTCGTACTAGGTTACTCCTGGGTGATTGAAGATAATATCTTCAATCGTCTTGTCGCGCAGCAGGCCAGTAGCATTAAGCACAATTATCACATGACTGGAAAAATCGATGTATCAGATAAACAAATATATCAATTGTTTAAAGGTTGGCAGCAAGTACCCACAGAGATAAGAGAAATAGTGAAGAGTGAGCCAAATCGTGTTGAGTATCGTCTTGCTGATGGAAAAACTTACCACCTGACACGATTTTATTTAGGTGACAATGAGTATGTGCTGCTTGCTGATGTAGCAAGGTTTGAAGTAAGCCGAGATTATTTTAAAGGCGTGCTTGTGTGGTTGGTTGGGTTTAGTGTTATTGCTTGTTGTTTGGTTGCCTTGCTAGGCTGGAGAATGGGACGGAAAATAGCAAAGCCGCTCGAATTGTTAGCGTACACAGTGAAAAAATTAGAAAAAGGAGGTGAAGCAGCGTTTCAGCAGTCTATTAAGCATATGCCAAATAATGAAGTTGGCCAGTTGGCTGATGCGATTGAACATAGCTTTAAGCAACTTAATGATGCACTCGCCAGAGAGCGCGACTTTACTAAAGATATAAGTCATGAAATTAGGACACCAATCAGTGTGTTGCAAAATGCCCTTAGTCTAGGCTCTGATAGTGCCACACTAGCAGAGCAGCAAAGCGATGAAATATACTTTTCTGAGCAGGCTGTAAAACAAATGCGCAGTGCAACCCAAAAGCTAACCCAAACAACAGATGTGTTGTTAGCGCTTGCACGAAATGAATCTTCTATCGCGCAATCAGTGTCACTCAACCGGCTTATCGAAGACTGTGTACTGAATCATTTTGCATTGAACCATTCGCAAAAGGGTCTATCGCTTGAGCTTGAAATTGATATGCCTAATGACGAGGTGATTATTGCCAACCGTAATTTGCTTGAAATCTTAGTGAACAATTTGCTGTCGAATGTCGTTGATCATGCAAGTGAAAAAGATGTTCAACTGCGCATTAGCAAATCAAGTATTCGAATGACCAATTACTTTGCACACCCCTTACCGCTAAACCTTACATCAAGTGGTAGTAAAGCCGCTAATAGTACAGGTATTGGCCAAGGTTTAAGTTTGATTGAGCGTATTTGCACGGCATGCGGATGGACTATGCATGTTGAAATAGACACTGAGCAGCAACGTTTTTCGGTAGTTATCAATCTTAAATAGTAAAAAATAAATCAACTTTCTTCACAAAAGCGCGACACACCAGAACGTAAAATTTATCTCATCAACTAGGAGATATATTATGAAAAACGTTCTGATAATCATAGCTTGCAGCATCATCATGCTTACGAGTGTGTTGTTACCTTCTCAGTCAAAAGCAGCCACATCAGTTGAGGTGCAAAAGCCAAGTAAAAAAATAGCGATGTTAATTTCTGGCCACGGACATAGTGACCCTGCTTTATCTTACGACCTAGAGGAGTTGGTGCAAAGTTATCTTATTTTTCACCGCAATAATGTCGAAATAGACATTGTTTCACCCAAGGGCGGTGCAGTTTTGGTCAAAAATAATAAGGATAAGCTTACTCATGTTAGCGAGTTCAAAACCAAAACGTCAGGACTTGAAAAGTTAGCTAATACCTTATCTGCAGAGCGTGCAAGTGATAATGACTACGATGCGCTGTTTATTGTTGGTGGGGATGGCGCTGTATTTGACTTGCCTTTCGATGTAAATACTCAACGCTGGATCACCAAGTTCGCTAAGACTAATACGCCGATTGCCGCTGTATGCCATGGTCCAGCTGCGCTCGTAAATATACAACTGGATGATGGTCGGTATTTTGTTGCTGATAAATACGTAAATAGCTTTACATATTTAGAAGATCACGCCTTTAAAAAAGAGAACATAGATAAGTACCCAATGATCGTTCAAACCGAGCTTGAAGCGCGTGGTGCTCACTTTATTGCAAATAGCCCTATGCTGCCTTTTGTATCGCGTGACGGTAATTTGATCACCGCGCAAAACCCAACCTCAGTGGCGAAAGCGGCGGAAGCGCTTTTAATTACCATCGGTATCACCCCCGTTGCTCGTGAAGCGTTTAAAGATGAAGCGACCATGGAGTTAATCGCAATGGCGCGTAGCATGGGGGGGTCGCAATTAGATATCGCGATGAGTAAAAACCCCGCTCGCTACGACACCATGTATTTAGCACTGTATGGATTATATGGGTATAAGTTGGCACAAACGGCTCAAGATAAAGCACTTGAACTACAGTTAATGGAAAAGATTGCCGAGTATTTTAAACATCCACAGTATGCAACTCACATGATCAGTACCTATCTAGAAATAGGGAATAAGCAGCAAGCAAAACGACACTTTAACATTGCTAAACAACAGTTTACTGACTTTGAGTTACCTGTAAGTTTAGCCGATAAGTTAGACTGATAGCACAAAGACTCAAAGTTATGAGTATAAAAATCGAGTAAATAATATAAAACTTCTCGAATGAACGAAGCCAAAATCAGTCTACGGCTAGGTTGAGTAGAGATCTCTTAAACCTGCTTGAGTATTCAAAAGAGCGTTATTAATGTTAAGAATAGGCTTAAAGGCCTATTCTGCCTTACATACGGCTACGATAGTCGAGCTGGCAAACACAAACATACTGGCAAAAATCCTTTTGTATTCAGTATTCTTTATGAGAAATATGACTATTTAAGTAGAGCAAACTCTGATTTCTATCTCACTATTGCGTTTAAAAACAGCATAATCTATCACCCACTGAATTAAGTTAATGCTTTGTTACATATTTTCGATTTTGTACTAAGCTTAATCTCACAACTTAATTTAGTATTTTATTCTTAATATGATGGCAATTTATTAGTGGCTGCACAGTTCTTATTACTGTAGGTGCATGCTGCAACAGTGTTTAAGTCTGTAAAAAACTACCTAATGCCCACCTGTGAAGTGTTGGTTCTGTCTGAAGATTATTGACTGAGTAATATGTCGCTATTACGGCGCGAACGATAGAAATATGTATTTACCTGTAAGGTCTTAATATAGGGGTTAAGATTATGATTCAGTCCATGCTAGGAACCATAAAAGGTAGGCTAAGCGCAGGGTTATCATTGATGTGTATGCTGATCGTGTTATCAGGAATACTCTCTTTGTATTACGTTAATCAGCTTGAAAATCAGCTTAATCAACTCAGTGATGAAGTTGTGCCAGTGATGGAAACTACGGATGATTTGATTGCAAATTTGTGGGAGTCCGCAAAAGTCGCTAACGAGATCTTAGCAAGTGAAGAAATCCCCGAATTAAAAGCCCGAACCGCTGAAATTAAAGAGCTAGCAAAGCTATTTGATGACACAGAGCAAGAGCTACTCACTTTAATTAGTAAACCTGAGCAAGTAGCGTTAATAAAAAAAGCGTCTACCGAGCAAGATGAGTTTTTATCTCATGCGCTAAAAATGTCTGAACAGAAGCTAATTGAACTTGAAAAAGAAATCATCTCTGAGAAATTACTCGATGAGTTTGATAGTTCAGGTGCAAAGCTGATCAGTATGCTCGATGAATTTGCAGTTGAAAATGAAGAAGAAATGCAAAAAGCTGAAGATGAAGGCGATGCGCTTGTCGCTCGAGGCGGCTCTGCGAGTGCCGTGAATGATGTGCTTGGTTCTTTATTTGAAAGTGACTACCCAGTTGTTGAAGCCGCTTTAAAGTTACAGCGTTTGGTTATTGAAATGCAGGATACCTCGGGTGAGTATTTAGCTGAGGAAGACCCAGCTAACCTTCCTAATATTCAAAAAGAATTTGAAGCCCTAGCTAAACAAGCTGATGAATATTTTACTGTGCTTACTAATTTAGCTGAGTCAGACGAAGATAAGGAAGATGCAAAAGTACTGATCGCTTCATTTAATAATTGGGTAACTAGCGCAAATAATGAAGATGCTTTATTTGATTCTTATCGAGATCAGTTATCAGCAGAAGCGCTTGCCGATCAATTAACAGAAGAATTAGAAGTTGATGTTGATAATGCCGATGCTTATTTTGAAGAGATAGCCGAAGAGGCTGATACTTTTTCAGACAACGCAGATGAAAAAGCGGCAGAAGTTCTTAATCAAGCTTTTTTTGGCATTCTGTCTTTAACAGCCATTGCTATTGTCATCGGTGCTCTTGTCTTGATCGTTTCTTATAAAACGGTATTAGCACCAATAGACACTCTATTAAATAGTATGGAGAGTATCGCTGAAGGGGAAGGAGATTTAACTCAGCGAGTTGACGCATCATCGCAAGATGAACTCGGGCAGTTAGCTAGAGCATTTAATCAGTTTGTTTATAAGGTGCAAGTTCTGGTACAAGAAATTTCGACTGCTACCAACGAAATTGTTGATTCAACAGATAGGCAAAGAGATATAAGTATCCGTTCAAAAGAGGCGATATTACAACAAGGTACAGAGACTGATTCAGTTGCTACGGCAATGAATGAAATTACAGTGACTGCGCAAGAAGTTGCGCGTAGTGCAGCAAATGCGGCGCAGTCAACCGATGAAGCAAGTAATGAAACGAAAGCGGCTAAAAGTGTGGTACAGCAATCTATTTCTTCTGTTCAACAGCTAGCCAGTGAAGTAGAGAAGTCTTCTCAAGTAATTGGGGCGTTAGCCACTGATGTGGTTGAAATTAGTAAAGTACTCGATGTAATAGGCGGCATTGCGGAGCAAACAAATTTACTTGCGCTAAATGCGGCAATTGAGGCTGCTCGAGCAGGAGAGCAAGGCCGGGGATTTGCCGTTGTAGCAGATGAGGTTCGCTCGCTTGCAGCGCGAACACAGCAAAGCACAGCAGAAATAAACGCGATGATTGAGCGTTTACAAAAAGGCTCTCAAGGAGCAGTAGACGCAATGAAACAAAGCAAAGAATTTGGTAACTCCTCAGTAGCAAGTTCACAAGAAGCTGGTCAGTCGCTTGATGTTGTTTTTTCGTCAATGGATACGATTAACGATATGAATACGCAAATTGCGACAGCTGCTGAAGAGCAAACCACAACCATGGAAGATATCAATAGAAACATCAATTCTATTGTGCAAATTTCCCAGCAAACAATGGAAGCATCTGAAGAAAGTATGGAAGTGA
Source organism: Pseudoalteromonas sp. APAL1 (assembly GCF_021532475.1). Classification (NCBI taxonomy): domain Bacteria; kingdom Pseudomonadati; phylum Pseudomonadota; class Gammaproteobacteria; order Alteromonadales; family Pseudoalteromonadaceae; genus Pseudoalteromonas; species Pseudoalteromonas sp. APAL1. The sequence goes on from NZ_JAKGAW010000004.1 coordinate 87,016, forward strand.
GTCAAAGTCTCGCTCGATTAGGAGAGCAATTAAGAAGCTTGGTTAATCAATTTAAGTATTAGCGAAGTTAATACGAGAAATCAGCCTTGCTCAAGGTAAATGTTTAGGCCGTTTTTCTGAATTGATTGCATTATTGATCTTGAACAAGGTTGCTGCATTGACTCTATTTTAGGCCGTGATACAGTGAAGTTGAACCTTATTTTTAGTCAAAGGAGTTGCCCATGCTAGGTGAAAAACACTCGTTGTTAAATGAGTTTCCAGAGTTTAATGAATTAATCCACAGTCTTGTGAAAACTGACGCTCATTTTAAAAAAACGATGCAGCGTTACGATGATATGGATAAAGAAATCCGTGAGCTTGAATTGCAAAACTCACCCATTGAAGATGCTGACATGCATGAAAAGAAGCATCAACGTGCCGTGCTAAAAGATGAGCTTTATGACTTTTTAAAAGCAAATGCTTAATAAATCATATTAATAATGATACCCCTTGCACTCAGACTCTCAGCAAGGGGTATTTCTTGATGTTTAAAACCCTATAAATACTGAAACCTGCAAAAGCACCACAGCCAGAACAATATATGTAAGCCACAACGGAAAAATAAATTTAGCCCACTCACCCCAACCAACGCGAGCTGTTGCTAGGTAGGCTAGCAGTGTGCCCGAAGTGGGTGTGAGAATATTCGTGATGCCATTACCAAATAAAAACGCCACTATTGTGGTTTGCTCAGAGACTCCCGCTAAACTACCCACAGGGCCTAAAATAGGCATACTAACTGCAGCTTGGCCTGACGTTGAGGGGATCAAAAAGTCCAACAACAATTGTGATACAAACATACCTGTAGCAGCAACATACGCATTGCCTTCGCCAATAAATGACATTAAAAAGTGCACAATGGAATCAAGTATCATACCTTGCTTTAAAACAACAGCAACCGCAGTTGCTACGCCAATCAGTATGCTTGCAAGCAGTACTTTTTTCATGCCATCAACAAATGCTTGAGCCGCTTGGTTTGCCGTTAATTCAGACATGGCGGCAAGCACCATACTAAGGGCAATATAATAAGCACTTAAGGCATGATGTTTCCAATGCCAATGGGTTGATGCATAAACTAATAATGCAATGCCCCCAGCTAGTGTGAGAAGCATAGAAACGTGGCGTGTTGATAATTTTTCGGCATGAAAATGCACTTGCTCGTTATTAAAGCCATGGCGCTTAATCATCAAGAGTACAAAGCTAATACCAACTGCTAAAAAAGCCAGGTAAAAGAAAAATCGCACACTTGCACCACTAAATATTTGTAAGCCAAGCAGTGGTTGCGCAATTGTGAGTGGTAAAGGGTTAGTTACTGATGATAAATAACCAGCTTTCACGGCAACACAGACAATAGCAAAACCAATGATATTCGGTAGCCCTAAGCGATTGGCCATGCCAACCATTAAAGGAATAATCAAAAGGTATTCAGACGCTAAGCCCAAAAAGGTGCTACCTGCTGAAAAGGCGATCATAAGAATAATCACCAGAACATAAATATTGCCTTGCACTAAGCTTAATAGCCGCTCAAGGCCTGCATCTACCGTGCCTGCTTTGGTCAATATACCAAACATACCGCCAATAATAAGCACCATAAATATTAAGCCAGCGCCTTGCTCTAACCCAGTAGGGATCGCTAAAAATGTTCCTATGAGGCTCACTGGCTCAGCTTTTATTTGATCAGCCTGTTGGTAGTTAAATAAATTGCTAAAAGAGCTATCTTTCCCAATTACTTGGTAGCTATTAGGAACAACGATATTACCATCTCTTTGATACGAACCTGAATCAACGAAATAGGTAAGTAGCATGGCTAGGAACAAAATACTTAGTAGTATGATGATCGGATTCATACCCTTTTTACTATTATTCGGTGGGGGCATATTCATTGTTACCTTCCTATCTGCATCGACACATAACTCGCTAATTGTTGAGCTACATAGGCAGTATCACTCTTAAAATGTTGATAATTATCGTTCATTTCAAATCGTTGTTCATGCATGTATAAAGCGCGATTAACCTCTATTTGCACAGAGTGGCGGTTAGCAGCTATATCAGCATAATGACTAACTAAGTAACCACCTTTATAAGGCTTGTTTTTAACTACTTTATAACCTTTATCGGCAAAGGCTTTAGCAATAACGTCTACAAACTCCCCGCTTGCTGAGGTGCCATCGAGATCACCTAGAATAATATCAGGACGACTCATCCCTGCATCTATATTCATCCCATTTCCAATCGACTTCATCGAATGACAGTCAACATGCCAAACACCGTTAAACTGACTATGCAAGGAATCCAACAGTGTCTGTAGTTGTTGATGATAGGGCGTGTAATAGTGCTGAATACGGTGTAATACTTCTGCTTGTGTTAGCTTGCGGTCATACATCGGCTTATTGGGTAACGCAAAACGGCGAATTAAGCCCATACCACGCTCACTGTACTTTGTTGGCTGACAAATTTCCCAAGGCTTATCTAGTAGCTCGGGATCAATATCAGTTGGTGCGCGGTTGGGATCAATATACATACGCGAGAAGTGTGCATGTAATAAGTACCCACCTTGCTCTACAACGGGTTGCCAAATATCATCGATAAATGCATCCCAACCGGTTTTTATAAATTCAACAGGCACTAGTGTATTAAAATCCGCAGGACAATGAATACCGCTGTGTGGTGAATCAAATACTAAAGGTAAGGCTGCTGTTTGGCTTGGGATTAATAAACTGAAAGCCGGCTCCATAGATTCTTCTCCTAACTACTTCATAAAGTTGCCTGCCACTTTGGCAGGCATCGCGACTTTCATTACAGTGAGTAAGTCAGCTGTAAATACATATAACGCCCCGTTGGGTTATAAGTGTTTTGATCAAAGTTAATGTTTAAATTAGTCAATGAGGCTGGTGGCTGTTTATCGGCTAAATTATTAATCCCTAATTTCACCGCTAAGTTATTTTCAAACTGATAGCCAGCAGAAATATTGTGATAGGTGACAGAGCCAATATCGCGTGGTTCACCAGATACTTGCTCGGTCGTCGAACCGAAATAACGCAAGTTATAGTTGGCTGACCATGCATCATGTTTCCAAGTGCTAGAAAAGGTGCTGCGCCACTCAGGATAAGATTCCCTTGAAGCAGCTGTACTTGCTAAATCTTCACGTTCAACAGAGCCATCAGACAAGGTCGTGTATTCGGTTAATTCATTTAGTTTAGAAACATTGGCGTTAAACGACCAATCACCATAATCTGTTTGGAAGCTGTAGTAAGTTACAAAGTCGACTCCAGAAACGCGGGTTGCGTTTAGGTTTACTGGGCCGTCTAAAATATCAAGGATTTCACCACTGCTGTCACGGGTAATGGTGTCGCAGTTTTTATTTTGGTAGGCACATAAATCAAGGTTGTTTTGTGCACCAAACTCACTAATGGTGTCGTTTATTTTTATTTCGTACCAATCTAAGCTAAAGCTAAGGTTTTCGATTAAATTAGATTCGTAAACCAAACCAACGGTTTTATTTATAGAGGTTTCAGGCACTAACTGACGGTTGCCGCCCGTGGTTACTTGAACGTTAGTAAACTGTTGAGTATAGCCACTGGGTACACCACTACAGCCGGGTAAGCTGGCATCTGTTGAACACGGGTCCGATACAGCACTGTAAGTCAAACGCTCACCTTCAAACAGCTCTAAAATAGATGGTGCTCTAAAGCCTTCAGCCCAGTTTGCGCGTAGTGTCAGTTGCTCAAATGGGGTGTACAGTAAGCCCACTTTGCTATTGGTTGTTGAGCCAAAGGTGCTGTAATCAGAGTAACGTGCCGCTAAACTCAGTTCTAGGTAGTCTGCAAGTGGTAGATCTGCGAGTAATGGGATACTAAATTCAGCGTAGGCTTCTTTTAAATCGTACTCACCAATTGTCCCTTCACGTGGCGAAGAGGTGGTTGTTCTGTAGGTATTAATACGAGGAGCGGCGTTGATAGTGCTATCTGGCGTGTCTTTACCTTTTTCTTTTCGGTATTCAATACCAAAGGCTGCACCAATATAACCCGCTGGTAGCTCGTAAAGGGCGCCGGTAATGTTGGCCGTAAAGTCGACTTGGCTTGCTTCGTTTTTGTCGTAACCGGTAAAGTTTACGTAATCGACCATCTCATCGGTCAGTGGGTTAAAAATATTTACTGGCACACAACCCACTGCAATATCAGACACATCACCAGCAATTCCGCTGGTATCGCAGGCACGTAAACCTAGCGCTAGTTTGTCTAAATCCATTTGATTATTAGAGGTGAATTCGCCTTTATTTTTCGCCCAAGATACAAATGTATCCCAGCTCCAATCATCAAATACTTCGCCTTCAAGTCCCATTGCAAAGCGTGTCGTTTCGACCTTTTGGTCATTAACGCGATAGCCATTATTCATAAAAAACGAGCTGTGCTTAAAATCTTTGCCTGAGAATTCAACGCCAAATGGATTAACACGCGGATCATCTGCGATTGTAAAACCGCGGCTGCCACGAATAGATGAAAGAGCAGGCGAAAATTGCTGATCTGACTCACGTAAGTTATAAAGTGCTTCAGCTTTAAAATTCACAGAGCCAAACGGCATGACAAGCTGCGTATATAAAGATGAGCGCTCACTCGGACCCGTGACATAGTTATTGTAATAGCGGTTAAAGGTGTCATCGCTGTTGACTGCTCGCCAGCTATCTATACTACTGCCATCACTATTTGGATCGCGGGTGATGCCTGCCGATGGAATTGTAAAATCAACAACATCGGCTAAGTTATCTTCAGCAAAATAACCTTCAGGTGTCGATGCCGTTAAGCCATTAAGTGGCACTGCAGTTAACTTACGGTCTTGGGTATAAATTGGTTTTTGATCAACATAGCTTGCGGCAAACATCAGGTTGGCTTCGCCAATATTAGTGCCTGACAACAAATCAAGGCTAAAGGTTTCTTTATCACCTTCAGATGTTTCACCGTAGCTGGTTTTGACCTCTAGGCCTTCGTAATCGTTATAGGTATATAAGTTCACAACCCCAGCAATCGCATCCGCGCCATAAATCGCAGTTGCGCCGTCTTGCAATACTTCTACACGTTTAACAATGTTTTGAGGAATGGTATTCATGTCAACAAAATCACGGAAACCACGGGTACCAGCGCCATTCACCCAGCGATGGCCATTCACTAACACTAATGAGCGATTAGCCCCTAAGTTTCTTAGATTTAAGCTTGATGCGCCGTGACTTGTTCCGGCCGACCCATTGCCATTTAGGCTTGAGCCTACCGAAGGAAGCTCTTGTAATGCCTCTCCGAGTGATAATGAGCCATTTGCCTGCAGGGCTTCTAAATCAATGTTTTGTACTGGGCTCGCTGTTGCTTCTTGGCGTTTAATACGAGAGCCAGTAACCGCAATTACTTCGACGTTTTTTTCTGCTGATGTTTCTTCTGCGAGTACGTATTGTGATGTGCTCATACAAGCCGTAGCAACAGCAAGCGATATCATTGATTGCTTAAATCTTGAATATTCCATTTGTTACACTCCGAGAGGTTATAGTTATTTTGTTGTTGTCAGCTAAGCACTTTACTCGCTCCTAAAAGCTATGCAATATTATGAAATATCATCATTAAGCTATAACAAATTGTTATGAATGTATCGACGCAAAACACCCAAAAAATAACCTTAAATAGTATGGAAGCCTTTGATGCAGTTATGAAAACTGGCTCAGCAACGGGGGCTGCAAAGCAGCTCGGACTCACGCAACCCGGAGTTAGCCGTTTGATTGCTCAGCTTGAAAATAACGTTGGCTTTTCATTGTTTTACAGAGAAAAAGCGCGATTATTTCCGACCGATGAAGCGATTGCATTACATAAACAAATCGAAATTTCGTTAGCCAGTGTGTATCGTGTTGAGCAACTTGCTAAGAACATTCATCAATCACATGTTGGTGAGCTTAATGTCGTTGCCCCGAGTAGCTTTGTAGCAGGCCCGTTAGCAGAGGCGGTGGCGTCATTTGTTAAATTACATCCGAATGTAAAAATTAGTTTAGATAGTCATAGCCCAGCCAGAGCATGTGAGCTTGTCGCAAATAAAGCCTTCGATTGTGGCTTTATACAGTTTCCTGAAAATCACGAAGGGTTATGGTGTGAACCCATTGTCACCAGCCATTTAGTGTGTGCGGTATCAAGCAGTCATCCATTTGCAAATGCAAAACAGCTTACAGCGCAAGATTTGCGTGATGAAAGCTTGGTGTTATTAGGCCGAGGCCGTCATTCTCGCAAGCAAATAGAGCATGCTTTTTTACAAAACAATATCCGCATTAATGTACGTGTTGAAACGCATACCGTGACAACAGCCTGCACCTTGGTAAAACATAATGTGGGTATATCGATAGTGAATGAGTTGCTTGCTAAGCAGTACCAAGATGATGCACTTAAATTAGTACCATTTATACCAAAAATAGACTTAACCTATGGGTTCATTACGTCGGCATCAACCCCCATGAATCGGTTAACCAACGCGTTTTACAATCATTGCAAAGCTCATTTCGATGAATTCGCGGCTACTAACTAAGCTGTTGTTAATCGCAATATCCCTTTACTCAATCAAGGTTATGGTAGTCTTAGCGCGATTTTTTCAGGTAACAATGGAATAGTGCTTTGCACTGACTAGGATTAACATGATTAAAAAAAATATGATTACAACTTCATTAGCACTTATGGGTGTTGTCGCTGTCGGTAGCGCGCACGCTGATGAAGGGCAGTGGCAACCGCATCAATTAAAACAATTACAAAGCGAGTTTGACCGCGTTGGTATCGAATTACCAGCTTCACAAGTGGCAGATCTTAACCAATATCCACTCAATGCAGTGGTTGGTTTAGGCTATTGCTCTGCGTCATTTGTGTCACCAAAAGGCTTAGCGGTAACTAATCATCACTGTGCTTATGGCGCGATTCAAAATAACAGCACACCAGAAAACAACTTAATTGAAAAAGGCTTTTTAGCAGCTGATTTATCAAAAGAGCTACCAGCAGGCCCGCAAGAGCGTTTGTATGTAACCGAACAAGTGGATGATGTCACTGAGCGCGTATTGGGTAACTTACCCGCAGATCTACATGGCAAAGACCGTTATGAGGCGATTCAAGCAAACCGCAAAGCCTTGATCAGTGAGTGTGAGTCAGATCCTAACTACCGTTGTACGGTACGTGATTTCCACCATGGCTTAGAGTACTTCATGATCAAGCAACTCATGATCAAAGATGTGCGCTTAGTGTATGCCCCGGCAGAAGCGCTGGGTAACTTTGGTGGTGACATCGATAACTTTGAATACCCACGTCATACGGCCGATTTTACCTTTGTACGTGGTTATGTTGGTAAAGATGGAAAACCTGCTGATTACAGCGAAGATAACGTACCTTATGAGCCAAAATCTTTCTTAAAAGTGAATACCAGCGGCGTAAGCTTAGGTGATGGCGTGCTGGTGGCAGGTTATCCGGGGCGTACTAGCCGCTATAAGCTTGCAGACGAAGTAAACTATTCAGCGAGTTGGTATTACCCAACATTGCTTAATACTTACAACATGACCCTTGATGTGATTGCCAAGCAAAGCAAAGGCGATGAGCAAGCACAAGTAAAATACGCCTCTCGTGTAAAAAGCACTAACAACCGTTTAAAGAAACTGGAAGGCTTACAAGATGGCTTTAAAGTAACGGATATTCCGGGTATTAAAGCCGCACAAGAGCAAGAGTACCTAGCTTGGTTTGCACAAAGTGCTGAACGTAAAGCTTACGCAGATTCATATCATGCATTGAAAGCATTGTTAGTTGAAGCACATGCTCAGCAACAAAGTCACTTTTACTTTGATTATGCAAAACGCGCAGACTTACTAAGCACGGCGATTCGTTTATACCGCTTAGCAAAAGAGAGCGAAAAGCCTAATGCAGAGCGCGAAATGGGTTACCAAGAGCGCGACCTTCCTATGCTTAAAGCCCGTTTAGAGCGCTTGCAAAAGCAATTTACGCCTGAGGTCGATAAAGCCTTATGGTTAAGCTACTTAGGTAACTATTTAGCGCAAGATAAAGCAGCCCAAGTTGCGGCATTAAACGACGGCTTAGGCATCACAGATACCACTACCCAAGCCGAGCTTGAAGCGATTATTGCGTCTTTCTATGCTAAAACTGAGCTTACAGATGTAGCAGTACGCGTTAACTGGATTGGTAAATCTGTCGCAGAGTTTGAAGCATCAAACGACCCATTCATAAAGCTTGCTGTTGCCCTATACGATACCAACATGGCACAAGAAGCTGATGAAAAAGAAATGGCCGGTCGTTTAGCTGAAATTCGTCCGCAATATATGCAAGCAGTTATCGCCTTCAACAACGCTAAAGGTAAGCCTGTTTACCCAGATGCAAATGGCACTTTACGCGTAAGCTATGCACAAGTTGATGGTTACCCAGCAGCAGATGCTGTGTATAAAACACCTTTTACATCACTACGTGGTTTAGTAGCTAAACACACAGGTGAAAAACCATTTGTTGTTACAGATAAAGTACTTGAAGCATATAAAAAGCAAGCGTTTGGTGCGTACTACCGCGGTGACTTAGGTTTACCAGGTGTCAGCTGTAGTTTATTCAGCTTTGGTTGTGAGCCACAAGCGGCTAAACCACTTGAAGTAAACTCAGTTCCTGTAAACTTTTTAAGTAGCGCTGATACCACTGGGGGTAACTCAGGTTCGCCAGTAATGAATGGTAAAGGTGAATTAGTGGGCCTTAATTTTGACTCGACTTATGAATCAATCACCAAAGATTGGTACTTTAACGCCAAGATCACCCGTGCAATTCACGTTGATATTCGATACATGCTTTGGTTAATGGAAGAAGTTGATAACGCAGGTTACCTACTAGATGAAATGACCTTAGTTAAATAACTAAGCTATGTGAATAATAACCGCAGCAATCGCTGCGGTTTTTTTATGTCTCTATTTTATGCCAGTCTAACGTTTTTAATTTGTTTATTTTCAATACTTTTGTAATGTACAAAGCAGATACTTTTACTTGGGAAAAATAATGAGCGCCAAACAAATAATAAACGCCATTTCAGTCAGTGTTGTGGCAATAACGGCAAGCTTTAATGCCAGTGCAACGAATACCGAAGCAATGTGGCCGGGCACCGCTTACAATCAGCAAATTCCAACATTTAAACAAGTGCTTGGGTACGATGTAGGTGAGCGCATTACCAATTACAGCGATATGCGTCGTTATCTTAGCGCCCTAGAACAAGCTGCGCCTGATCGTATTAAAGTGTTTAAGTACGCAAACAGCTGGGAAGGTCGTGAACTGGTTTATGCAGTGGTTGGCACTGCGGATCATATTCGCTCATTAGAAACCCTCGCCAATAACACCCAAGCCTTGGCTGATCCGCGTATTACCTCTGAAAAAGAAGCTAAGTCGCTAATTAAAAATTTACCGACGTCTGTGTGGCTTCAGTATGCCGTGCACGGTAATGAAATTAGCTCAACCGATGCTGCATTATTTACTGCATATCACTTACTCGCAGCCCCGAATGATACCGTTAACAGCAAAATTTTAGATAACACAGTGGTGTTTATCGACCCATTACAAAACCCTGATGGCCGTGAGCGCTTTGTTACTCGTTATTATGCAACTGTGGGTCTTGAGCACAGCGCAGACAGGTTAAGTGCAGAGCATAATGAGCCATGGCCAAGAGGCCGAACAAACCATTATTTGTTTGATATGAACCGTGATTGGTTAGCGCTTACTCAGCCTGAAAGTAAAGGCAGAGTGGCTGCAATCAATAAATATAAACCGCAAGTGGTGGTTGATATTCATGAAATGGGCGGCGACCAATCTTACTACTTTGCACCGGCTGCTCAGCCATTTAATCCGCATATGACGAAAACTCAAATCGCTAACATTGATGCGATTGGGCAAAATCACGCGAAGTATTTTGATGAGTTTGGCTTTGATTATTTTACCCGTGAAATTTTTGATGCCTTTTACCCAGGCTACGGTGATAGCTGGCCTGTTTTTTATGGTGCGTCTGCATCAACTTACGAAGTAGGCTCAGCTCGTGGTCATGTATTTGAGAAAAATACCGGCGAGCTACTCACTTATTTTAATACTGTAAAACGTCAGTTTGTGGCCTCAATTTCGACTGCCGAAGGAGCTGCTAATCAACGTGAAAAACTACTAGGTGATTTTTATCAATATCAAATTGATGCGATTGACAGTGGTAAGAAAAGCAAAGAGCGTGTTTATATCTTACCTAAGCAAAGTAATCGTGAAGGCGCTCATAGACTCGCAACCTTAATGGCTGAGCATGGTGTTGAAGTTAAGCAAGCAACCGAAGACTTCAAAGCCTGTGGCGTTAAGTACGAAGCGGGTAGCTATTTTATTGATACCGCGCAGCCGCGTGGGGTATTTGTGCGTACCACCTTTACCGACCAAGTAGATATGGCAGAGGCATTTGTAAAAGAGCAAGAAAGACGCCGAGCTCGTAATCTGGATGATGAAATTTACGATGTAACAGGTTGGTCACTGCCAATGATGTTTAATGTTGATAGCGATAGCTGTGGTCGTGCTGTTAGCGCAGATAGTAAAGCGGTTAAGGCCGACGACACATTGCTTGGCAAAGTGAATAACCCAGAAGCCTCAGTAGCTTATATTGTTGCTTGGGGTGATACGGCCGCAGCACGCTTTTTAACCTCAGCACTGCAAGCTGGCATTAAACTGAAAAGTGCTGACCAAGCATTTGTATTAGGTGATAAAACTAACTACCCAGCGGGTAGCTTAGTAATCGAAAAGCGCCTAAACGATAAAGACCTACTCAGCAAAATTAGCCAAATTGCTGAGCAAACAGGTGCAATAGTAAATGGTGTTGACTCAAGCTGGGTGATCGAAGGCCCAAGCTTTGGTAGTAACAAAACAGTGCCAATGGTCGCACCAAAAGTGGCGATTGCATGGGATGCACCGACCAGTGAGCTAAGCGCCGGTAACACCCGTTTTGTTATTGAAAGACAGCTTGGTTACCCCGTCACAGCGGTTCGTACGCCAATGCTTGCATGGGCTGATTTAAGTGATTACCAAGTGCTTATTTTACCAGAAGGTAATTACGAGCAAGCACTCGGTAAATCGGGCGCGGCTAATTTAAAAAGCTGGGTTGATGCAGGCGGCGTGTTGATTGCCCTCGGTAATGCTAACCGCTTTACCACCAACGCTGATTACGGTTTATTGGATGTTAAGCGCGAGCAAGCTTACCGAGAAGATAAAGCCGACAGCAGCGATGATAAAAGCAGCAAAGTGGCAGGGCAGTTATTCACTTCTCGCGATGATTTAAAAGCAGCGAGCATTGAGCCACATACATCGCCAGACTATGTAGCCGGTGTACTTGCGAATGTTGAAGTAGACCAAGAGCATTGGTTAACCGCTGGGGTCGATAAAAGCTTAGTTGCAGTGGCTTACGGTAATGACATTTACACGCCTATAAAACTGAACTCAGGTAAAAACTTAGCCTGGTTTACAGGTAAAGATGATGTGCTAGCAAGTGGTTATCTGTGGCAGCAAAATAAAGCACAGCTTGCGTATAAGCCATTGCTTGTTCACCAACCGCAAGGCAAAGGCATGGTGATTGGTTTTACACAATCACCAACTTATCGTGCTTACCTTGAAGGTATGAATGTAATGTTAGCTAACACGATTTTCCGCGCTGCAGCACATGCTCAGTAAGGTTAAAGTTTAAACGAAGAGCCCGCCGATGTTGCGGGTTTTTTTGTGGGCAAAGTTTTAAAGAGTAATGCTCTAAAGGGAGTGAGCAATAAAATAAAAAAGCCCGCAGGGCAAAGTGCGGGCTTTTGAGTTATCCAAAAAAGAAAGTGTTAAGACACAATCCCTAATGGCTTACCTGTTTGCCAAGCGCCACGGGTAAAGTCTGGAATCGTTTTGCTGTTACTTCTATCTGCAACCGATGCCATGCTTTGCGGGAAGATGGATGACCATGCTGCGGCATCGTATACATCTTGATCGAGTGGCTCATTATTGCGTAAGCAGTAGATCATGCGCCATAGCATAATGAAGTCCATACCGCCGTGGCCGCCGTTCTTAACCGCTTCTTCACCCATGCGTCTCCACAGAGGATGATCAAATTCGGCACGCCATTTTTCCATATCTTGATCCCAGCTATGGAAGTTTTGCATATATGGCTTACGGCCTTGCGAACCCGCTTTTTCCCATGCAGCTAACTCAGCTTCATATTGTTTTTGATACACTTTTGCAATCGCTGGTGGTACATCTTCAAGGGCAATACGATTCGGGAAACCAGCAAAAGTACCATTAGTCCCTTGAATTAGATTATGACGGCTGTAAGGGCGAGGGCTGGTGGTATCGTGCTGTACCATAATGCTACGACCTTTCACTGTTTTAATAATACTGGTGTTCATATCGCCAGCAACAAACTTAAGCGAACGTCGTTCGTGGCCTGCTGGAAATTCACGTTCAGCATAGGCTGCGCGGCCAAGTGCTGGTGAACTCACTGATGTCACAAAGTCAAAACGGTCACCACGGTTGATGTTCATATACTGGGCAACCGGGCCTAAACCATGGGTTGGGTATAAGTTACCGTTTACTTTGGTATGCCAATAAGTACGCCATGAGCCGGTGCTACGGTCAATCTCTTTCATTTGCCAGCGTAGATCATGAATATAAGCCGCTTCACCATGCAGTAATTCACCAAATATACCTTTGCGAACCATGTTTAAAACCATTAACTCATCGCGACCATAGTTAACGTTTTCCATCATCATGCAGTTCTTTTGTGTGCGCTCTGCGGTATTAACTAACTGCCAGCACTCTTCCATGGTGGTTGCTGCAGGTACTTCTACAAAGGCATGTTTACCGCTTTCCATGGTTTCAACACTCATCGGTGTATGCCATTGCCACGGTGTTGAAATGATCACAATATCAATATCTTGTCGAGCCAGCATGTCTAAATAAGCTTTATCAGAACCAGTATAAGCCGTTGGTTTAGGCAAGCCTTTTTCAACAACATAGTTAACTGACTTATCTAACATCACCTGATCGGTGTCACAAATAGCTTTAATTTCAACACCGTCTATATGGCAAAGGTGTTTAACATGGCCGCTACCACGTTGACCAACACCAATAAAACCAACACGTACTACATCCATCGCTGGCACAGCTAAGCCCATTACGCTTTTACCTTGTGCGGCCAGCGTTGGTTGTTGATTGTCACCTTGTTGGCTTTTCGCACAGCCAGTCACGACTGTCGCAGCAGTGATTGCTGCGGCAGATTTTAAGAAACTACGTCTATCAATTGTCATAACGATACCTAATTCACTGAGATTATTTTTTAATATGGGTTTCAGTTCTTTCTGTTATATCTCAACTTAAAGCTAATTACAATGAATTAGGTTTCACAAACTTTCGATTTTAATCTTTTTAGCGAATTCATCAGGGTTTTATTGATTTTTAGCCATCCATAATGTTTGTTTTGTTTCTTTCGTTGTCTTTCGTTTTGTTGCGAAGTGTTTCGTTGTGTGATACCGTAATTTCAAATCACGTATTTAACATTAGTGCAAGCTGCTTGGAGAAAACACCATGAATGCATTGAAAACAATTATTAACAATAACCGAGCAGGTCAAGCGCAGGGGATTTATTCTGTGTGCTGTGCGCACCCGCTCGTAATTGAAGCTGCGATGCTGCAAGCAATAAAAGATGATTCTGAGTTATTGATTGAAGCAACTGCGAATCAGGTTAATCAATTTGGTGGCTACACGGGCATGCAGCCAAAAGACTTTGTTGAATTTGTTCATGAAATTGCAGACAAAGTAGGACTAGATAAACACCGTATTATTTTGGGTGGTGACCATCTAGGGCCTGTTTGCTGGGTTAATGAGCCTGCAGAACAAGCAATGCAAAAAGCCGTTGATTTAGTTAAAGCTTACGCAAGTGCGGGTTTTAAGAAGATTCATCTTGATGCCAGTATGCCATGTAGCGATGATGAAGTGTGTTTAGCCGATGCTGAAATCGCTAAGCGTGCAGCACTAATGTGCCAAGCAGCTGAGTCTGTATGCCAAGAGCAAGATATTTTATATGTGGTGGGAACTGAAGTTCCTCCACCCGGTGGTGCAAAAGAAGATCTTGAAGTGATCGAAGTAACGCATGTTGAGGGTGTACAACAAACGATAAAGTTACATCAAGATGCTTTTCATGAATTAAATATTGCTGATGTTTGGTCTCGCGTAATTGCGGTTGTTGTTCAACCGGGTGTTGAATTTGATAATCATCAGGTTTTTGATTACCAACGAAGTGAAGCACAACAGCTTAAAGAGTTTATCACCCGTGTTGATAATCTTGTTTATGAAGCTCACTCGACAGATTATCAACCAGATCATTGTTACCACGAGTTGGTTCAAGATCATTTTGCTATTTTGAAAGTAGGGCCACAGCTAACCTACGCATTACGTGAAGGGTTATTCGCATTATCGTACATTGAAGATCAACTTATTGAACCGTCGCGCCGTTCTAATATTCGCGCAGTTTGCGAGCGAGTTATGCTCGAAAAGCCAGGTTATTGGAATAAGTTTTATCCGACTGACGAGCCAGAAGCGGCAATTTATCGTGCATATAGCTATAGTGATCGTATTCGTTATTACTGGCCTGAAGATGAAATTAAGTACGCTGTAGAAACCTTATTTGCGAACCTAGAAGCGCAGATCATTCCACAAACGTTACTCAGTCAATTTATGCCAATGCAATATAAAGCATTAATCAAAAGAGAAATTACCTCGTTACCGCGAGAGTTAGTGATCAATAAAATAATGGAAGTAACGAATACTTATTCGCTTGCTTGTAATCAATAAGTTATGTGAGAGAGAATGAATGATGACGCAATTTTTATCATTAGATGTAGCCGATCTTAAGCAACAAAATGCTTATTGGACAGCAAAAGAAATAAGCCAGCAACCAGAATCATGGTGTAATACAGCTGCTATTGTTGAAAACCACCGTACAGAAATTAAAAACTTTTTAGCCCCGATCCTTGCACTGAAGAAACTGCAAATTGTATTAACAGGTGCAGGAACATCGGCGTATGTGGGTGAAGCGCTTGCTCCTCACTTAACTGCAAAAACAGACCTTGATGTACGTGCAATAAGTACCACTGATATTGTTTCTAATCCTTTGGGTTATTTGCAAAAAACCACGCCTACTTTGTTGGTATCTTATGCGCGCTCGGGTAACAGCCCTGAAAGTGTCGCTGCGGTTGATTTGGCCGATGAAGTGCTTGATCAATGTTATCACTTAGTGATTACCTGTAATGAACAAGGAGAGCTGGCAAAACGAGCTAATAATCAAGAGAATAGTTTTTGCCTATTAATGCCTAAAGAAACGCTTGATGAAAGTTTTGCAATGACTAGCAGCTTCTCTTCAATGCTAATTTCTACCTTGTGTATTTTTACACCCGATGTGAATCAATTGGCGCATTTAGCAACACAAACTGAGCAGCTTATTGAAACGCAATTGCAGAGTATAAAAGCATTTGCAGATTCAGATATGGAACGACTGGTTATTTTAGGGGCTGGCTCGTTATTAGGCTATGCAAAAGAAGCTGCATTGAAATGTTTAGAGCTAACTAATGGCGACTTAATCAGCTATTTTGAAACACCACTTGGCTTTCGTCATGGCCCTAAAACAATTATTAATGACAAAACAGCCGTGTTGTTAATGTCATCAAGTGATAAGTACAGCAGCCTTTATGATACGGACCTATACAATGAGCTAGTCAATGACCAGCAATGTTCAGCGGTAAAAAAATTAACGGTCGATAGTGAACTGGTCGAGCTAGATGATGTTTGGCAAGGCTTGTATTATATTGTCTATTGTCAGATTTTTGCATTTTTCAAATCAATTTCACTCGGTTTAACACCTGACAACCCTTGTCCTACGGGCGAAGTTAACCGTGTTGTAAAAGGGGTAACTATTTACCCATTAACTTCTCGCTAAGCGACGTTGGGTAGAATATGGCTGTTTATGGACTCGATATTGGCGGAACGAAGATAGAAACCGCTATTTTTAATGATATTTTAGAGCAACAGCAGAGTTGGCGAATTTCGACGCCAACTCAAAATTATCAGGAGTTTTTAGAAGCAATTCATCAGCAAGTGTTAAAGGCTGATCAACTCAGTGGTTGCAAAGGGGCAGTTGGCATTGGTATGCCAGGAATCGTAAATGATGATGGTAAAGTTTTATCGGCAAACGTGCCTTGTGCATCTGGTCGAGTTATTGCTAATGACTTGCAAGCATTATTACAACGACCTGTCGCCATACTGAATGACACTCGCTGTTTTGCTTTATCTGAAGCCAATGGCGGAGCCGGCGAAGGGTATAGCCGTGTTTTTGGTGCTATTGTTGGCACTGGCGCTGCAGGTGGCATGTGTATTAATGGCGAGCTGTTCAATCAAGGGTTAGGTATGTCGGGTGAATATGGTCATTTACCACTTTCTGCCTATCTACAACAAAAATACCAACTGCCGGTTTTAAAATGTGGCTGTGGTTTGAATGGCTGTGTTGAGAGTTATATCGCAGGGCCGGGTGTGCAGACGCTTTATAAGCATATTACTCAAGCTCCTAAGTCAGCGATTGAGTGGGCTAACGATATTAAGCATGGCGATGAGCAAGCACTGGCCGTGCTCGGGTGTTATTTAGATATTCTTGGCGAGACCTTTGCGGCCGTCAGTAAAAGTCTTCATCCCGAAGTTATAGTATTAGGGGGTGGCTTATCTTTAATTGATGCTATCGTTGAAAAACTCCCTGATGCGATTCAGTCGCACCTGTTTTCTGGTTTTACAGTTCCAGAGGTAAAACGGGCAAAATTTGGTGATTCTAGCGGCGTAAGAGGCGCTGCAATAATAGGAAGTGTTCATGCTATTTCCTCAACATCTTGATTGTTATTACTTAAAAGCTGCTAAGGTGATCACCGCCGAGGCAGTGTTAAATCATCATGCTGTGCTTGTAAAACACGGTAAAATTATGGCTATTACTGAAGATTGCGAGCCAGGTATTGAGATTATTGATTTAGGGGATCAGAGTATATTTCCGGGCTTTATCGATTTGCATATTCATGGTCGGGAAGGCTGCGATATTATGGACGGCACCCCAGAATCTCTAGAGACCATTTCTCGCTCTTTAGCTAAGCACGGTGTTACCGGTTTTGTCGGCACAACAGTGACCGCAGATTGGGACGTATCAATACAAGCTTATAAAAATATGGCGAGTGCCTACCAAAAAGGCCTGACTGGTGCACAGCTACTTGGTGCTTATAACGAAGGATTATTCTTCGCTGAAGCGCATAAGGGAGCACACAATGAGTCATTCTTTTTAGAGCTTACAAAGCAGCGTTTTGATGAGATTTATGCAGCCTGCGATGGCTGTTTAACCTCTTTTGCATTGGCGCCAGAGTTACTTGAATCGCCCGACATGATCCGCTATATCACCGACAAGGGAGTGCGGGTAATGCTAGGCCATACTGATGCCAGTTTTGATCAAACGACACAAGCATTAGAGCATGGTGCATGTGGCGGGGTACATATTTTTAATGGTATGCGCGGTATTCATCATCGTGATCCCGGTTGTACCGGCGCACTGTTGATGGACAACGATGCAATGGTTGAGCTTATTCCGGATGGAATTCATTTGCATCCGAGCATAATGAACATGGTTTATCGTTTAAAAGGGGCAGATAAAATAGCTCTTATTACAGACTGTGTCAGCGCGGGTGGCTTACAAGATGGTCGTTATCGATTAGGTGAGCTTCCTATTTTGGTTGAGCAAGGTGTTGCGCGAACCGAAAGTGGCTCTTTAGCAGGCAGTACATTAACGATGGAAGTGGGCGTTGAACGTTTCTATAACTTAACCGACGCAAGCTTAGTTGAAGCGACTAATATGGCCAGTTTAGTCCCGGCTGAATTTTTAAATAAAGCCGACTCTATCGGAAGTATTGCTGTAGGAAAAGTGGCAAATTTTGCTGTGCTCGACAACAGCTTTACTGTTCGTGCAACCATCTGTGCTGGTAAGCAAATATACGAGAACTAACATACACGAATGCAGGCAAAAGTGTTTGATGCCATTGTTATTGGCAGTGGTATTACTGGCGGCTGGGCTGCTAAAGAACTGACCGAAAAAGGCCTTAACGTGCTGTTACTTGAGCGCGGCAGGCAGGTTGTGCATGGAAGCGATTATACAACGGCTTTTAAAGAAGACTGGCAACTGCCATTTCGTGACAGACCCAGCCTGCTAGAAAAGCGGAATCAAGCTAAACAAGCGCGCACTGGCTATGCTACTAAGCAATCAATAAAACATTGGTTTGTAAATGATTTGCAGCATCCTTACCGAGAAACGCAGCGCTTTGATTGGATCAGAGGCTATCATTTAGGCGGCCGTTCATTAACTTGGGGACGTCAGTGTTTACGCCTCAGCGATCTTGATTTTGCTGCTAACAAACAAGATGGCCACGGCATTGATTGGCCTGTTCGCTATCAAGATATTGCGCCTTGGTACGATAAAGTCGAAGCTTACATCGGGGTTATTGGTGAAGCACTCAATTTACCGCAATTACCCGATGGCCACTTTTTACCGCCTTTCCAACTCAATGCCGTAGAGCAGCATCTAAAACGCAGTTTACTAAATCATTATAAAAACCGTCATGTAACGATAGGGCGTGTCGCCCATTTAACACAGGCAAAACCTGAGCAAGGTCGTGCCCCATGCACCAAGCGCAACCGCTGTATGCGAGGTTGCCCAACCGGTAGTTATTTTAGTAGTTTAGCCTCGACCTTGCCTGCTGCAATGCGTACAGGGCGACTGACCATTCAGACTCACTCCATTGCCAAAGAGATTATTTACAACCCAGAAACTAGGCAAGCCACAGGTGTGAAAGTGATTGATGCTGAATCTAAAAAAGAGCGTATCGAACGGGCTAATATTATTTTTTGCTGTGCATCAACTGTGGCAACAACAGCCTTGTTATTAAATTCAACTTCTGCACGTTTTCCTAATGGCTTAGGGAATGATAGTGGAGAGCTTGGTCATAACCTAATGGATCATCATTTTCGGGTTGGCGCCACGGGTGAGCCGAAAGGCTTTGCTGATGATTATAATGATGGCGATAGACCCGTTGGCTTTCATATCCCACGTTTTCGAAACCTTGATGATAAAGAGCAACATAACTTTATTCGTGGCTATGGTTATCAAGGGTACGCGACACGTAAAGACTGGCGACGCGGTTTTAAAGAGCTCAGTTTTGGCAAGGCCTTTCGTGAAGAGCTTGCCAAACCAGGGCCTTGGCAAGTTGCTTTGATAGGTTTTGGGGAATGTCTGCCTTATCATCACAATAAAATGAGCTTAGACCCTGTATTAAAAGATGAGTGGGGGCTGCCATTAGTTAATTTTGATTGTCAGTTTGGTGAAAACGAGCTGCGTATGCGAGAAGATATGAAAGCACAGGCAGTTGAGATGCTAACAAAGGCTGGTTACCAGAACGTGCAACCCTATGATAAGGGATCTGCACCGGGACAAGCGATCCATGAAATGGGCACTGCCCGTATGGGGCAAGATGCTAAAAGCTCTGTTCTTAATCGCTATAACCAAATTCATAGTGTGCGTAATGTCTATGTTACTGATGGCTCATTTATGTGCTCATCAGCTTATCAAAACCCCTCTCTAACCTATATGGCATTTACTGCTAGAGCGGCGGATCATGCCGTTAAGCATTATCACAATGGAGTGTTTAATGGCTGATCTACAGAGGCGACAGGCTATTAAATATTTATCGGCATTATTAGGTGTTGCTATTACGCCAGTGGCCGCTACTCAGTTGTTTGATAACATGGATGACAGCCATTTTGAAGTGCTAAAAGAAGCGGCGCATCGGGATGTCGTCAGGCAGATGCAAGCGGTTATTTTAGAGTTAGACCCCGCCGAACAGCTATATTTTGATTTAGTGGCTTTTACAGATTTGATGTTGGCTAACACCGTCACAGCTACTGAACGGATGCAGTGTTTACAAGGCGCTGAATTAATTGCGCAGGGTAATTCCTGTGCACCACAGCTGGCTAACAAATTAAAACGCTTGTTCACTATCAGTGAACAGCAGTATCAGCAAGTAATTGAGCTGCAAGGGGTACCGATTTCACAGGTAACTCCAGCTAAGCATGACGAATACTTAATGTATAAGTGTATCTTCACCGTACGCGAGTTTTTATTATTAGGGTATTTTGCATCAGAGAAAATAGCAGGCTCTGCTTAGTGACATCGCCTGCGAACGATTTATTTACGCCAACTTGTTAGCTTGTGACCAATCAATGCGTAATAAAGAATAAATCCATAGCAAGGTAATAATAATAAGTATGCTTGCTGAGCATTCCCTGTAAATTCTGCAAACACACCATATACAAGCGGCAGTAATGCTCCACCAGAAATCCCCATGATTAACAGTGCGGCACCCGTTTGGGTTTTACTCCCCAAGTTTGCCAGCGCCATAGGCCAAATAGTGGGCCAAACCAGCGCATTTGATAAGCCAAGCAGGGCTACAAATAATACCGTATCAGGGAAACTGTTATCAGCGAGCCAAAATAGTAAAATATTGGAGAGTGCTGTTTGTTGTGTGTCTACAAAAATAATACCGAGTGAAAATACGCAGCCACTCAATGCTGAGAATAGCAGGGCTTGTTGCTGAGTAAAAAAGCGCGGAATAAGCAAAATCCCTAATACATAGCCTAGCACCATAAAACCCATGGTGTAAGAGGTGAGTTCAGCAAACTGTAGAATGCCTTGCTCCTTACCATATAGACCTATGGTATCACCGGCGATAACTTCAGCACCGATATAAAAAAATAAAGCAATCACACCTAAAATTAAGTTTGGAAATTGCAAAATAGATTGCTCTTCGCTGCTACTAATTGCTTGAGGTTGTTCAATATCAGGTAATGGAGCAAACATAATTAACGCAGCTAAAATTGCCAGTGAAATCGCCATAGCCATGTAAGGGCTAATTAAGCGGTTTGCTAATTCTTGTAATTGAAGTTGTTTTTGAAGGTCACTGAGTTGTGCCAAGACTTCAGGGCTAAAGTTGGCAATATCACTGAACACGATGGCAGAGAAAAGTAATGGAGCAACTACACCTGCACTTTTGTTCAAAATACCCATGATACTAATGCGCACCGCCGCTGTATCTTTTGACCCCAGCAACACAATATACGGGTTAGCAGCTGTTTGTAGTAAGGTCAGACCGCTCCCTAATGTAAACAAGGCGACTAAAAATAACCAATAGGCTTGTGTTTGTGCTGCTGGTATAAATAATAAGGCGCCCAAAGCCATGATAGCCAAGCCAAATGACATACCATGCTTATAGCTGAATGCCTGTAAAATTTTCGCACTGGGTAATGCCATTACCGTATAGGCAATATAAAATACCAGTGTGACCATATAGGCTTCGATGTGATTGAGATCACAGACCATTTGCAAAAATGGGATCAAAGAGCCATTAAGCCAAGTAATAAAGCCGAATAAAAAGAACAGTCCGCCAATAATCACCATTGGAAGAAGCTGGCTGCGAGCGATATATTGTTGCTGAGCTATGAGTGAACTTTTTGTTGTCATTTTTTTCACCAAGGTGGTTTTTTTATTCACTATAAAACAAAGTTCGTAAGTTTTGAAAGTTTTATTTTATTTCGAAACTAATTTTAGCTTTACAACCGTAAAGTGTGTAGTATTGATGTATTACTTTGAAAGCAGTTTTAAACCAACAGGGCAGTTATGCTAACCACAATCGAAAGAAGACAAAAAATCGTCCTTATGACTGAAGAAAAGGGCAAAGTTAGTGTGAAAGATCTGGCTAAAACCTTTGATATTTCAGAGGTTAGTATACGCCATGATCTTAATGAACTAGGTAAGCGCGGCTTAGTCGTGCGTTCGCGTGGTGGGGCAATCGCTTGCGATAAGCTTGCCAAAGAGCTTTCGGTAAAAGATAAACATAACGAAAACTACGCAATTAAAGTTCAGCTGGCGAAAGCTGTTGCAAATTTAGTTGAAGATGGCGATTCATTAATTATTGACTCAGGTACTACCACTGAAGAAGTTGCCAAAGCACTCACAAGCAAAAAAGCGCTAACGGTGATGACTAATGGATTGAATATTGCGCACGTATTAGCCGATATCGACGATGCAAATGTATTTATGCTCGGTGGCCAATTACGCAAGAAATCCTTGTCTTTCTACTCCAATGAGGTTGAGCAAGCACTAAGTAAATATAACTTCAAAAAGGTTATTTTAGGTGTTGATGGCATCGATTCTGAAGCGGGGATCACCACTCATTACGAGCCTGAGGCAATGTTAAATAGAACCATGTGTACTCGCGCAGACAAAGTCATTGCAGTGACTGATTCGAGTAAATTTGGTAAACGTGCCTTGTATAATGTCCTGCCGCTTAAATCAATAGATGTTCTGGTTACTGACAAAAATATGCCAACTGAATTTGTTGAATCTTTAACAAACCTAGGCATAGAAGTGATCATCGTTTAATACAAAAACAATAGAATACTGTAAACATATTTCTAAAAGGCAACCTTAGGTTGCCTTTTTTGTTGCCTAGTTAATACGATTTTCTTGTTCCTTTCAAAATAATTAAAAAAAATCCTTCCTGTAGCTTTCGAAATTAAACGTACGCCATTAAAGGCTTTTGAAGCGATTGATGACTATTTTAACGCTTTTTTCGTAACTATCGAAAGTTTCACTAGGTAATTATTTGTTGATAGGTTGTTTCATTTTGTTATAAATTAAGTGTGAGGCCTTACTTAAGTACTATTTTTTATAGTCAACAAATCAGAATATTAAAAAAACAGGAAATCACCATGGCAACAACAGCTAGAAAAACATACCTGAGCGTATTGATAAGCTCGATACTGGCTTCGTCAGTCAGTTTCGCAGCCTCTGCACAACAGCAAGAGAATAATAACAATAACCAAGTCGAAGAGGATGTTGAGGTTATTGAGGTTACAGGGATACGTAGCAGCATTAAAGAATCAAACTT
Source organism: Pseudoalteromonas sp. APAL1 (assembly GCF_021532475.1). NCBI lineage: Bacteria > Pseudomonadati > Pseudomonadota > Gammaproteobacteria > Alteromonadales > Pseudoalteromonadaceae > Pseudoalteromonas > Pseudoalteromonas sp. APAL1. The sequence goes on from NZ_JAKGAW010000004.1 coordinate 110,147, forward strand.
TCGTAAAAGAGAAGCAACAACGGTTGTTGATGTTGTAGTTGCGGACGACATTGGTAAGTTTCCCGATGAAAACTTAGCTGAAGCATTACAGCGTATTCCGGGTATCACCATTACCCGTAATGGCGGTGAGGGGCAAAATATTTTAGTACGTGGTTTAGGTGGTGGCTACAACATTACCACGTTGAATGGCCGTAAACTGGCGTCTGAAAATTCAGGCCGCGACTTTAACTTTGATACCATTGCCTCAGAATTAGTCGGAGCACTGCAAGTTTATAAATCACCAGAAGCACGCTTAATTGAAGGGGGGATTGGTGCGGTTGTTGATATCGAAACTCGCAAACCACTTGATCAAGACGGTTTCACGTTAAGTGCTTCAGCAAAGGGGATTTATGAATCGCGCACGGGAGATGTACACCCGCATGCTTCATTCATCATAGGTGACAACTTTAATGATGATACCTTTGGTGTGCTTTTCTCTGGGGCCTATTCAAAGAAAACCTTACGTGCAGACACATACTCTGCAAGCGGCTTCTTTGATGAAGAAGAGGGCTGGGGAGCAGACAGTGCCGGTGTGCCAGTCGATATGAATGGCAACGGAGAAATTGACGGGTAAAGCGAAATATTTGCCTCAAAAATTCCGAGTTACATGTATTTTGCCAACGCGCAAGATGTGCGTGAACGCGTCGGTGCGACGTTAGCAATGCAATGGCGCCCAACAGATACCCTAGATATTAACTTTGATGCCTTATATTCGCGTTACAACACCGATGGTCACCGTTATCAAATCGGTTTTGTTAACTACGACGAAAGCTGGACGCCAGGCACGCCCGTTTTTACCGATGCACAATTTGATGACTCAGGCCGAGTGGTATCAATGACGCAAACCGGTAATACTATGGTGGAGTTATTAAACTTAACCAATCCTCGAAAAACAGATACGTATCAGTTTGCCCTTAATGCCAAATGGTATCCAATGGATGGCCTAACACTGGCTGTGGATGTTGCGCATTCAAAAGCGAAAAATGAAAATGGTGGTGATAATCGCTTTATTGTTGCCCGTGGTTTTATTGACTCGATTGGCATTGATTACACCACTGGTAATATGCTGCCAGATGTTACTTTATCGCCGGGCTTAACAGCGGATCAATCATACGGTGCGCACTATAGCCGTAATACAGGTACCGGGGTTGAAGACACTATCAATGACTTTAAGTTTACCGGTACATTTTTGCCTGAAAGTGATTTAGTTACCCGTATCGATTTTGGCTTAACATACCTTGAGCAAACCAAGAGCCAACTGGAATATGCTTCAAAAAATGCCAGCCAATTTAGTAATGGTGGCCAATACTTAGATCGTGACGGTTATGAATTTGATGACAGCACGGTAGTAAATGTAGGTGACTTTAACCTGTTTGAAATCCCAAGTGACGTGTTTGTTGAGGCGAATTTCGATAACTTCTTAGAAGGTGAAAGTAGCATTACACCTGAGCCATGGCCAAGTTTCGATTACGATAAGTTACTTGCTTATTATCGTTCAATTAATGCTGAAGCTACAGACAAGAGCATTGTTGCCTCGCTTAATTCATCGGGTACTTATGAGGTAACAGAAGAAGTTCTTACCGCGTATGCGCAAGTGACGCTTGAAAGCACTCTTGCAAAAATGCCGTATATGCTAAATGTTGGTATTCGTGGTTCACAAACAGAAGTGAGCTCTAAAGGGTCGGTGTATGATTTATCGTTAATTGACTTACAAGAAGATGGTAAACCACTTGAAAATGGTTGGCGCGAAACCGTTCAGCAATCATTTGAAGGGGATTACAGCAATATTTTACCAAGCATGAACTTTAAGCTTAGCATTACTGATGATTTGATTTACCGCTTCTCTGCGGCACAAGTTATTAGTCGTCCATCATTAGCCTATTTGCGTCCATGGCTTGCGCCAAACTTTGATACTTATCGTGAAGGCTTACCACAACTTTCTATGGGTGATTCATCATTAACACCAGAAGAAGCTAATCAAGCAGACATGACCTTAGAATGGTACTTTGAAGACAGCAGCTCGTTAAGTGGTGGGGTGTTTGTAAAAGACCTGAAATCATTTATCGATTATGTAGAAAGCCCAGTTGAAATCGAAGGCGTGCGTTATTTTGCCTCTTACCCGGGTAAGAGTGAGTATGGTGCCACTATTAAAGGCGCTGAGTTTGCTTATCAGCAATCGCTCGAAAATTTTCTACCTGAGCCCTTTAATGGTTTAGGTTTTCAGCTTAACTATACCTATGTAGACAGTAGCTACGATGAGCCAGAGCTAAAAGAGTCAGGCTTGCCATTTAGAGGTATGTCGAAAAACTCATATAACGCGGTGGTTTACTATGAGCAATATGGTTTCCAAGCGCGTTTAGCCTATAACTGGCGTAGTAAATTCTTGTCGGATCCAGATGCGTGGGGTGGCCCTTATTGGATCTCTGATTATGGTCAGTTAGATGCCAGCATGAGCTATAACATCAGTGATCAATTCACTGTGTTTGCTGAAGCAACTAACTTAACGAATGAGCGTTATTGGGGTTACACCAAACGCACTGACCAAGTGAGTTACCTTGAGCGCTTTGGTACTCAGGTCGCATTAGGTATACGTGCTAGCTTTTAATCTTTGTATTCCCAGTTGTTAGTGTTGTTCAAGCGCCTGCAAAGGCGCTTTTATTTTTAAAAAGTGAGGTTGTTATGGCAGGAATTAGTGTTTGGCAATTAGTCATTATTGCCGCAATTGTGGTGCTGTTATTTGGCACAAAAAAGCTCTCTCGAATAGGTGGTGATTTAGGGACGTCAGTTAAAGGGTTTAAACGCGCTATGCACGATAAACCCAATGATGAAACCTAGTTAGCAATAAATTTTAGATAATATTACTGCCTTGTTCGGGGTCGCGAGATTGATCAGCTTGTTCGCGTATATCATCGGCATCGCTGCTGACATCATCTAAGCTATGATCGGTGAGTGTTTTTGATGTTTGGGGAGGCGTGCTCGAATTACTATTTATTTGCTCTGTTTCAGTATTTAAAATGATTCGCTCGCGGGCATCATCAGGCATACTGACTTGCTCTGATAAGTAGGTATTGACCAACTCTCGCATCAATTGAGATGCCACTTTAACTGTGCTGTGCTCATTGCTATTTACCCAAAAATAAATAGTTAGATTTAGTGTTGCTGAGCCTAATGAATCAATTAACACTTGGCTTGGCGGATCACTAATAACAGCCGGGTTTTGCTTAACCACTTTCATTGCTAATTGCTGGGCATAGCGAATGTCATTATCGTAACCAATGCCAACGTTAAAGTGACCTCGCATTTTAGGATTTGCGGTGAGGTTTTTTATGACATTTTTATACACAGTCGCATTCGGTATTTGAATGTGATTACCATCAAAATCAACTAAAGTTGTGGCGCGAGCCGTCACTTTTTTAACCACCCCTAAACGACCATCAACTTCTATCACATCGTCAATACGAAAAGGGCGCTGGACACTGAGCAGCATGCTTGAGATAAAGTTTTCGGCAATATCTCGAAAAGCAAAACCTAAAATAAGACCCACTAATCCAGTACCACTCATAATAGCTACAGCAAAATCGGTAAGCCCTGCAAGGCGCAAAAATAAGTACACCCCAAACAAAATGATAATGATGCTAAAAAATCGTCGTGTTACAACATGTAATAGCTTGCTTTCACTTACAAAACCAAGCGGCTTTATCAAGATATATGACAAAGGGCGTGCTAATAAATAGCAAATAATAACAGCTACGAGGCCCAACGTAAGGGCTGGTAACATTTGCCAAGTAGTGTGTAAAAACTGCGTAACTTGTAGGTTTAAGTCTTGCCAAGCAATGCTGTCGGTGGGTGTCTGTGTGGTAACAAATAATTTAGGTGAAACCAAACTAGCTAATTGATTTTTATATAATAAATATAGACTCATTGCACCACTCCATGGATGGTTGTTTTGTTACAGTAAGCTTAGCTTAGTGCAATTCAAGCGCCATTATTAATGGCAAGCTGTTTGCAGCTGTAAAATTAATAAAGCAATGTATTAGGTCAGATATGGCTCAAGATAAGCGCGGATTTCAGGCACATTCACCGTTGGAGATCCCAGTTAGAGGCTGGTGGGATATTATCAAACGCGTGTATCACAATTTATCACAAGACAATTTATCGTTTGTGGCGGCTGGGGTGGCATTTTATGCTTTGCTTGCGATCTTTCCTGCATTAGCCGCGACAGTCTCTGTTTACGCTTATTTTGCGTCCCCGACCGATATCCATGAGCAACTTGATAAAGTCACTGCTATTTTACCAACAAGTAGTCGAGACATTATTTTGCTACAGGTTGCAGAGGTGACTCAGCAATCGCAAAAGGTGTTAAGTGTTAGTGCCATAGGGACTTTATTGTTAACGATTTGGAGTAGCAGCAAGGGCTGTCAGGCGCTAATAACAGCCTGTAATATCACTTATCATCAGCATAACAAAAGACAATTTTTTATGGCGTTACTGGTGCGCTTTTTATTTTCGCTAGGTGCCATTGTTGTTGCGCTGGTTGCCTTGTTGATCATCGGTATTTTACCGATTGTGCTTAACCTAGTTGGTTTAACAGAGCTGATTGATTTGTTGATCAAGCTTATTACTTGGCCATTGCTTGCGATTATTTTTAATTGCGCGTTGGCATTCTTATATCGCTATGCGCCACATCGAACAGCAGCAAAATGGCGCTGGATCACACCAGGTTCAATACTGGCTACTTTGCTATGGATTATCGCATCAATTGGTTTTTCATATTATGTCTCACAATTTGCAAGTTATAACGAAACGTATGGCTCATTAGGTGGTGTAGTGATTATGTTGATGTGGCTCTATATCAGCGCATACATCATTATTTTTGGTGCTGCGATTAATGCCAGCATAGAACAACAAACTTTAGTCGATAGTACTGTGGGCCCCGTGAAAGACGTTGGAGAGCGAGGAGCAACAGTGGCTGATAGATTAACCGAAAAACAGCAACAGCAGAAAAAGTAACTTTAGCATGCCATCATTGCGCTTGTTGAGTGCCAATAAATTTTAGGCAAACGTAAGTCATAAATTGACTTTATTAGAATTGACTTCTAATTAGTTAGTTAATCCTAAAGTTTTACTTTTTGTTTGCCGTGGTTAGCGATGTGATTCTTATGCATCTATAAATCAGAAAGTTAAATTTTTTGAACAAAGCTAATAATCATAATTTCTAGGTTTTAGAATGCAAAAAGAGCTCCAGTCAAATATCAAAAGTTTGTCATTACTCAATTTGGTCGCTGTAATATTAGCAGGATTAACTGCTTTATCGGTTTACTTCATGTACGACAGTTTAAAAACCATAGAGTCTGAAACTAAAATGAGGTATCGATCTTATATTTTGGCGGAGCAAGTAAGGCAAAGTTCAGATCAGTTAAGTTTAATGGCACGAGCATATACGGTAACGGGTAATTCAAAATTCTTAGATTTTTTTAATCAAATTCTAGCTATTCGAAACGGCGAAGCTCCTCGGCCAGAAAATTATCACCGTGTTTATTGGGATATGCTAATGCCACAAAGTGGTAAGGCTCCATTTCCGGATGGTGAAAAAAAAGCACTCAAAGACATGTTGAGCTCAATAGGTATCACTCATGAAGAAATGCAACAAATTAAGCTTGCTGAAAAAGCATCAAATGATTTAACAAAAATTGAATATGCAGCTTTTCAAGCCGTTGAAAATGAAGCTGAACTTTCTCTAACGAATGAGCGGGTAGCAGCGATATTAAGTTTATACAGTGACGAGTATTTTACGGCTAAATCAGAAATTATGAGTCACATAAATAACTTTTTATTTATGCTAGATTATCGAACAGAGCAGCGCCTCAATTCTGTGACCCGCGAGCATTATTTAATATCGCTGTTTTCTTTTTGCTGCTTTATCACAATCTTAATAGTGCTGTTTTTTATCAGCCGACTTCGAAAATCACTTAATTATTTATATGTCTCCTCACTTGAAGCTGAAGTAGCAGAAAAAACAGCTTCCTTAACAGAGAAAAATCTACAGCTCGAAGAATCTATGGATTTGATGGCAAAAACTCAGAAGTACTTGATGGAAGCTGAAAAAACAGCCGCTTTAGGTCGACTTGTTGTGGGGGTCGCACATGAGGTAAATACACCAGTCGGAATTTGTATTACCGCTGTTAGTTACCTTGAAGATGAAAATAAGAGAATGGGAAAAGTGTTAGCTGACAAACGGGTAAGTAAGGGGTCGCTCGAAAAATACGTACATACCTCTGAAGAAATTAGCTTATTACTTCATTCAAACTTAGATCGTTTAGCTGAGTTGATCACAAGCTTTAAACAAATAGCTGCCGATCAGCATTGTGATGAACTAAGAGTTATTAAATTAGATGACCATTTAAATGATATTGTTAAGTCATTAAAGAGCGAGTCTAAACACAAAAACATAGAGGTGGTTTCTGCTATTCCTGAAGGCCTGCAAGTACAGAGCTTTCCGGGGACGCTTTGCCAAGTCATGACTAATTTATTATCAAATGCAATTTTTCATGCCTTTGATGGAGACTTTGACGAGCCTCGAATAGAGATCTCAGCTAAAAGCGAAGGATCAGCAGTGCTTATTACTGTAAAAGATAATGGCAGTGGCATTGCTGAAGATATTCAAGATAAAATTTTTGACCCTTTCTTTACGACTAAACGCGTGCAAAAAAATACTGGTTTAGGTCTTTACGCAGTCATGAACCTAGTGACCCAAAAGCTAAAAGGAACAATTACTTTCGAATCCAGTGAACAGCTAGGTACTACTTTTTATTTAACTTTGCCTAATCTAAATGATGAGCAAGTTTAATAACGTGATAATAGAAACGAACAGCTAAACATTCTTTTTTATAGAACGATTGACGCTAATTTTACTCATGGTTGTTAGTTAAATTAGCGCCTACAATCATTTCATACAATTTACGGGAGTAAAGTTATGAAAGTGATTCAACAATTAAATAGCCATGCTACACAAGATGGTGATGGTGTAAACATCAGCCGCATTCCCGGCTTTGACGGTAAGTATTTAGACCCTTTTTTAATGATCGACGAGCTTAAATCAGATGATCACAGTGATTTTATGGGCGGTTTTCCTGCGCATCCTCACCGTGGTATCGAAACCTTTACGTATATTATTAAAGGTGGCTTTGAGCACCAAGATCAAATGGGCAACAAAAAAGCGATTCGTGCAGGTGACGTGCAGTGGATGAGTACCGGCTTTGGTGTGATCCATAGTGAAATGCCATTAGCAGATGCGAAAGAAGGCATGCATGGTTTTCAGATTTGGCTCAATATGCCAAGTTCCGAGAAGCTCAGAGCACCACGTTACCAAGATACCACTGATGCCCCTGCGCCGACGACACGAAATGAACAGGGTGTTGAGCTTAAAGCATTAGCTGGAAGCTGGCAGTTTGCCGGTGAAGAGCAGGTATCAAGCCTTCAAGATCTTGCAGCTAATGGCATGCTGGCTGATGTGACCTTACCTGCAGGAACTGTATTTAACCATGCGCCTTTAGCGCAAACCAAAGTGATGCTTTATGTTCATACTGGTGAAATACACACAGAGCAAGGTGGTCCTGTAAAAGCGGGTAGCTTACTCATTCTTGAGCCTGGTAGTGACATTGAATTTAACTCACAAACAGGGGCTGGAGTTTTAATCCTTGCTGGAGAACCACTCAATCAGCCAATCGCGCACATGGGTCCGTTTGTGATGACTACCCAAGCTGAGTTACAGCAAGCGGTTCGAGATTATCAGTTAGGAAAATTTGGCACACTATAGGAGGTTATTGTGGGATTACTTGTAAACGGTCAATGGCAAGATAAATGGTACGACACCGATAACAACCAAGGTGAATTTAAACGTGAGGCGGCCCAGTTACGAAACTGGGTTACCGCTGATGGTAGCGCAGGTCCAAGTGGTGAGGCAGGCTTTAAAGCTGAAAAAGATCGCTATCACCTTTATGTATCTTTAGCCTGTCCTTGGGCTCATCGCACCTTGATATTTCGCCACTTAAAGGGGTTAGAAGATTATATCAGCGTGTCGGTTGTAAGCCCTGACATGCTAGAGCATGGTTGGACGTTTGATAAAGATAATCACAGCACCGGTGATGCTCTTTTCAATAGCGACTTTATGCATCAAATTTATACGCGTAATAAAGCTGATTATTCAGGCCGTGTTACGGTGCCTGTGCTTTGGGATAAAAAAACGCAGCGTATTGTTAGCAATGAATCTGCTGAAATTATCAGAATGTTCAATAGCGCGTTTAATGCACTCACAGGTAATGAGCGCGACTTTTATCCTACAGCATTACATGCTGAAATTGACGAAATTAATGAGTTTGTTTATCACAACATCAACAACGGTGTATACCGTGCAGGCTTTGCGACAACGCAAGAAGCTTATACAGAAGCCTTTGATGATCTATTTGCAGCGCTTGATAAAATTGAACAACGTTTAACAGAAAACCGTTATTTAGTAGGCGATACACTCACAGAAGCTGATTGGCGTTTATTTACTACTTTAATTCGCTTCGACAGTGTTTATGTGGGCCACTTTAAATGTAATTTGCGTACTATCGAGAGCTATCCGGCGATCAGCAACTATTTGCGTGAGTTATATCAAGTTGAAGGTGTAAGTAAGACGGTTGATTTTTATCATATAAAACGTCATTACTATTTTAGCCACACCATGATCAACCCAACTCAAGTTGTGCCAAAAGGGCCTGACATAGACTACGCTCGACCACATAACCGTGGTTAATAGACAATGATAACTAACAGTTTAATGACTTGATTAAACTGTTAGTTATAACTATCCATCACTTTGCGGATAGTGTCGATGCCAAACATTACCTTCTGAATAAATGATTTTGAGCTTTTCACTAAATTAAAATTAGGGTGTTGAGACCAAACAGCTTGTAGTTTGTCATCAAGTAATATGGCTTGTTGGTCAGACTCATTTCTTACTGGGTTATTAGAATGAATACTTTGTCCAGATTTAGCTGCAGTTTCAAAAAAGATCACTGCATCATATTGGTTAAGTTCGGTTTGTAGGTTGGTATTTAAGCATTGAAAAAATTCATCTTGCTCACCAGGCCAATAGGCTAGTCCATCTAAGCTACCACGATCGCAAAGCATTAAACGATCTGGATGCATGGTTCGCTGAATATGCTCTAAGTGTTTTTGTAGGTTATAAATAGCCTGTTGGTGAGCCTTGATAAGGTGAGGTTCGGTGCTACGTTCAATTCCTCCGCCAAATAACATGGTGGCAGATTCAGGAACGACAACAATTTGTTTTGAAAACTCGCGTCTTAGTAAATCGATGGCTGTAGTTTTACCACCTCCGGGGCCGCCAGTTAATACTATCCGTTTTTTCACTAATAATTCCCGAAATTAATTTCTGATACTTTAAGGTAGTGAAATTGCGACTTAATGAGAAGTAAAAACTCTGATTTTACTGATAAAGATCATAATAATCTAAGAAGCCAACTAAACTGACTAACTTGTTTTAATTTGCTTTTAGATTGGTCATTGCTTTGTAAAGCTTGATAACCCATCCCTGCGGTGAAGGCGCTAGCAAGGCCGACTTTAGTGACGGCGAATCGTTTTAAACGATAGTTGAATGCTTGGTGATGCTGACGTTTAAGTTCATCTTGCATGTCCATACTATGACTAAGATCAGTGACTTTTTTCAGTGGTTCGCGAATAAAGTAGTTAATTAACATTATTTTTCCTTATCAATGTTGAATAATTGGCGGGCACTTTTAACCGTTCGATCAAAACCAATTTTACTACTGATATAGCCAATATTTTTCCAAAGCCAAAACAAACAAAGCAGTTGCAAAACGATCAGCGATAGAGCGCAAAGAGCGACTGATCCACTTAAACTGAATATGGCAATACCTATTGTGGCTAACAAACCAGCCCAAAGTAAAACTAAACCACCTGCAAAGCAGACCAGCATGATGATAGTTAATGCCAAAGAGCGTGTCGATAATCGCCACTCAGCTGCAGCTACCTGTTTACACAACCCAGCTTGGGTACGGTAGTCTACGTAAAGTTGTTCAGCATATTGCGACAACTTGGCAAGGTGATCTTGCCACTGATCAGCATGCAAAGGCTGATCAGTGGCTGCTTGCGACTTCTCTTGTGAATGTTGAGAGTGCGGCATATTATTTACGGCGAATAAGTGCGCTAACTAACATACCTGCAGCAAACGCAATACCTGCTGTTGCAAGCGGATTCTCAGAGGCAAGCTGACGTGTTTTGCTACTGTACTCACCTAGTTTCTCGCGAGCTTGAGCTTGTTTCTCTGAAATAGTTTGTGCTGAATTTGATGCGCCTTCACGAACTGAATGCTCAGCTGATGCAGCACGAGTTGACAGCGCGTCAACTGCATGATGAGCTGCCTCAGTTGCTTTTTCCGTAAATGGCGCCTCTACTTCAGTTGGTTTCGGATTTGTTTTGCTGTTTGCAGTACTTGAATTCGATTTCGACGTTGCTGTAGCCATGATCATTCCTTAAAAATTGCCATTATTGGTATTCAATAACTCGCAACCTTTATACCAATTATTAAATCATTTAATTTCAGGGTGTTATATTTTTAGACTCTGAGATCAACATAATTTCTAGTAACTATTGCACAGTAGTTAAGTAAAAATTACAGGCTAAGAAAGATGTACGATTCATTTGTAACTATTCATTGGTTATTCATTAATCATTTTTCCCCAATTCGTCGCCAATAAAATAGTAAAAAAAATTTTTTTATTTGTTTTCCACTTTTTCCCACGTAATTCAGTGGCTTTGCTTGAAGCCTTATTTTTTCTGGCTTTAGAAGCCTATTATGATGATCAGCTTACTTGACAAAAAGCCTTGTCAAGCCCTAAACTGGAGCACTGTGGTAAAAAGTGGTTTTTAGTGGATCAAATTGGATCGGAAATAATCATTAACAATTTATAACCTATTTTAAGGCTAATTATGTTTAGGGGTGCAAGCTCGCTGAGTTTGGATGATAAAGGACGCTTTGCGGTACCAACCAAGTACCGAGACGCGATCTTGTCTGAAGATCAGGGAACGGTTATTTGCACAGTCGCACTGAATGAGCCTTGTTTGTGGTTATACCCACTAGCCGAATGGCTAGAAATTGAAGAACGATTATTAAAGATCTCTAACATGAATCCACGAGCACGCCGAATGCAACGTATGTTGCTTGGCAATGCTACAGAGTATCAACTAGATAAAAATGGCCGGATTTTGCTTGCTCCTTCTTTACGAGCTCACGCGGAACTTGGAAAAAAAATCATGTTGGTTGGCTTGATGAATAAGTTTGAAATTTGGGATGAAGATCGTTGGCATGAACAAATGCGCCAAGATACTGAAATTGAACGCTTAGGTGAGTTTGAGGCAAATCCCGAATTCGATAACTTCTCGCTCTAACCACAATAATAAAAAGGCAAAAAATAGCTAATGACAGCGCAATTTGAACATGTCTCTGTACTGATGGACGAAACCATAGACGCTTTGGATATTAAACCCGAAGGCATTTATATGGATGGCACGTTTGGTCGCGGCGGACATTCAGGACAAATTCTTGCGCGCTTAAATGAGCATGGTCGTTTACAAGCAATTGACCAAGATCCACAAGCTATTAAAGCTGCTGAAAAGTTTGCAGATGATGCACGTTTTTCGATTGCCCATACCCGTTTTTCCAACCTTAAAACAGTCGCTGAAGACAACGATTTAATTGGCAAAGTAGACGGAATTTTATTAGATATTGGCGTGTCATCACCGCAGCTAGATGATGCTGAGCGCGGCTTTAGCTTCATGAAAGATGGCCCGCTAGATATGCGTATGGACCCAACCAGCGGCCGCAGTGCAGCACAATGGCTAGCTGAAGCTGAACTTGAAGATATCACTCATGTTATTAAAACCTATGGTGAAGAAAAGTTTGGCCGCCGTATCGCTCATAAAATCATTGAGACTCGAGAGCATACTCCAATCACTAGTACAAAGCAGCTTGCTGATTTAGTTGATGAAGCTGTACCAGTAAAAGATAAATATAAACACCCAGCAACACGTACATTCCAAGCGATCCGAATTTATATCAACAGCGAGTTAGAAGAAATTCAAACGGCACTACAAGCTGCTGTTGAAGTGCTTAAGCCCGGTGGTCGATTAGTGGTTATTTCGTTTCACTCGTTAGAAGATCGCATTGTTAAGCAGTTTATTAAAAAACAGAGTAAGGGAGAGGCGATACCCAGAGGTCTGCCTTTAACTGATGCACAAATAAATAAAAACCTGACGTTAAAGGCAGTGGGTAAAGCCATTAAGCCAAGTAAGGCGGAAATTGATGCAAATCCTCGTTCACGCAGTTCTGTGTTAAGGGTTGCTAAGAGGTTGTAATGAAAGCAAAAGCGACGAATCGCCAACCTAATTTATTTGTTGAAGTGTTTAAAGGTCTTGCTGCTAATAAGCTGACCTTAGCCTTGTTGGTTGTGATTCTCGCGTCGAGTTTAAGTGTTGTGCAGGTGACGCATTTAGCGCGTCAGCAGTTGATAACACAAGATGAGTTATTGCAAGAACGTGATGAGCTTGATCTCGAGTGGCGTTACTTGCTTGTAGAAGAAGAGTTTTATTCGCAGCATGCGCGCATTGAAGAAATCGCGACCATGCAATTAGAAATGAAACGGCCGACTAGCCAAGACGAACAGGTGGTAGTACTGCAATGAGAAGCAGAGGGAAAAAGCCAACTAATACCTTGATCACATGGCGCTTTATGCTTGTGTGCTCTGTGCTGCTTTTAGTCTTTATGACACTGGTTGCACGTGCCGCATTTTTGCAGGTTATTGAGCCCGATAAAGCACGTTCTGAAAGCGATAAACGTACCGTTCGCGTTGAAAAACAACATGTACAGCGCGGAATGATATTTGACCGTAACGGCAAAGAGCTTGCGGTGAGTGTGCCTGTTGTAAGTGTGTATGCTGATCCCAAGGCACTGCATAAATCATTAACGAGCAAGGTGCTGCGTCAAGCGCGTAAGAATGGTGAAGATCAAAATGCACTTGCTGAAAATACGGCTGAACTAAATAAGCGCATCGCTACTTATTATAACAATGACATTCGTTGGCGTGAGCTTGCGGATGTATTACGCATTGAACCAAGTAAAATCAACTCCCGTCTTCGTGATAATCCCAAACGCCGTTTTGTTTATTTAAAACGTCAAGTAACACCTGCAGTTGCAAACTATATTGGTGATTTACGTTTACCGGGTATCCATCTGCTGGATGAGTCTAAACGTTACTATCCGGCAGGAGAAGTGACTGCACATGTGATTGGTTTCACAAATATCGATGGTCATGGTATCGAAGGTATTGAAAAGTTATACGAAAAATCGTTAACCGGTGTTGAAGGACAAAGAACAATCCGTAAAGACGCTCAAGGCCGAGAGGTCGAAGTGCTTGATGAGCGTGAACGTGTTGAACCAGAAAATATCCATTTAAGTATCGATCAACGTATTCAAGCGATTGCCTACAAGGCGATAAAATCGGCTGTGCTGACATATAAAGCGACCTCGGGCTCAGCTATGGTCGTGGATGTAAAAACAGGCGAAGTATTGGCTATGGTAAATAGCCCGTCGTTTAATCCTAATAATCTTAATGATGCTGCTCCACATAAGCGTCGAAATCGAGCAATAACTGATTTGTTTGAACCAGGCTCGACTGTTAAGCCGCTAGCCATTTTGGCTGGTTTAGACTACGGCTCAATTCAACCGGATTCAATTGTTGATACTTACCCTGGCTGGATGCGTGTTGGTGGCAGCCTTGTCCAAGATACGCGTAACCATGGTGAAATGACATTAAGAGAAATCTTAAAATACTCAAGTAACATGGGTGTGACTAAAGTTAGCCAAGACTTACCAAAAGACTATTTTGTCGGGCTTTATCAAAAAGTCGGATTTGGTAGTGATAGTGGAACAGGCATGGTCGGTGAAAGTAGCGGCTTGTTTTACCCTAATCGTCGTTGGTCAGATCACGAAATAGCGGCATTATCATTTGGCTATAACTTAGCTGTGAGCACCGCACAAATGGCACGTTTTTATGCCATGTTAGGTTCTGGTGGCGTGATGCGTCCTCTTACTGTACTTAAGCAAGAGTCAGTGCCTGAAGGTGAGCGCATTTTTCAGCAAAAAGATGTTGAAGCCGTCGTCCATATGATGGAAAGCGTGTTCGAAAAAGGCGGCACGGCACAAAAAGTTCACGTCGATGGTTATCGCGCAGCTGGCAAAACAGGTACCTCTAAAAAAGCCGCTGTAGGTGGTTATGGTGATGAGTATGTCGGCTACTTTGCTGGTGTTGCACCGGCAAGCAATCCACGTTTAGCGGTAGTAGTGTTGATCAATGAGCCGGGTGGAGATGTTTATTATGGCGGTGCGACGGCAGGCCCTGCATTTGCAGAGATTGTCTCCAATGCCTTAAGAATTTTAAACGTCGCACCGGATAAAGATGCGGTTGCGTACGTAGAAGGCAAAGATAACGATGCGTGATTTAAAACCAATTCTGAGTCAAATTGAAGTTGAGGCCACTAGTTTGCTGGTTAATCAACTACGTCTTGATAGCCGAGACGTAAAAACAGGCGATGTTTTTGTAGCTGTTAAAGGCCATCAACTAGATGGCGGACAATTTATAGATAAAGCCATAGAAAATGGCGCTGTAGCAATTATTGCTGATAGGTTATGCGAATTTGAAAGTGATTTTGAATCGCTTTACTTGGTCACAGACCTAGCGAAAAAACTACCTGCTTTAGCTGCTGCGTTTTATCATCAGCCATCAAAACAATTAGATCTGGTTGGCGTTACTGGAACAAATGGTAAATCAACCACAACTGCGATGATCGCGCATTTAGCACAGCAATGTCATAAATCAGCAGCGGTCGTGGGGACGCTTGGCTATGGGCATCCAGAGCAATTAACTCCATTAGTTAATACCACACCATCAAGTGTTGATTTGCAGCGAATTTTGTTTGAATTACATGAACAGCACACCGATGTTGTTGCAATGGAAGTTTCATCACATGGCCTTGTGCAACAGCGTGTTGACCATTGTCAGTTTAAAGCAGCCGTTTTTACTAATTTATCTCGCGACCATTTAGATTATCATGGCACTATGGATGCTTATGGTGATGCAAAGCTGATGTTGATGCGTGATCACAATCCTGAGATTGTAGTTCTCAATCAAGATGATACACAAGTTGAGCAGTGGTTAGAAAAATACGACTTTAACAACTTAATTTGCTACGGCCATAAAAACTTAGCACCAGAAGGTGCGCGCTATGTTTACTTTAGCGATGTTGTTTATAGCAACACCGGGATTTCGGTAACATTCGAAACAAGCTGGGGTCAAGCACAGGTGCAGTCTGCATTATTTGGTGAGTTTAACTTGTATAATCTGGCTGCGGCGATGGCCACTCTACTTGGTATGGGGTATCCGCTGGCACAGTTAGTTGCTGCCTGCAAAGCACTGCAACCAGTGGCTGGTCGTATGCAAGCGTTTAGCGTACCAGGGCAGCCAACCTGTATTGTTGATTACGCGCATACACCCGATGCGTTGGCATTAGCATTACAGGCTTTACAAAAGCATGTACCTGGAGGCGTAAGCTGTGTGTTTGGCTGTGGTGGTGACCGTGATAAAGGCAAGCGCCCAATGATGGCAAAAGCCGCTGAAGGCAACGCAGACCGTATTATTATTACTAGCGATAATCCGCGCAGTGAAGACCCTAATGTCATTATTGCTGATGTGGTGGCAGGTCTTGAGCATGCTGAAAAAGCCCATTGTGAAGCTGATCGCGCTAAAGCAATTAGTTATGCAATAGAGCAGGCCGGTGCTGATGATGTGGTTTTAATTGCCGGTAAAGGCCATGAAGATTATCAAATTATTGGCGATACACGAATCGACTTCTGCGATCGCCAATATGTACAACAACAATTAAAAGAAAAATCGCAAGGGGCGCAGTTATGATCCCTATGGATTTTGATTGGCTAGCAAAAGTTCTAGCAACTGATTACCAAGGTGGTAATCAAACGGTAAAAAATATTAACACCGACACCCGTACTCTGTGCGAGGGTGAAGTGTTTTTAGCGCTACAAGGGCCTAACTTTGATGGTCATAAATTTGTTGCGCAAGCAAAAGAGAAAGGGGCGATTGCAGCTATTGTAGCGCGTCCTGTTAATGTTGATATTGTGCAGTTTGTGGTGAGTGACACACGTATAGCGCTAGGCCAAATTGGCGCAGCTGTGATGGCACAGGTTGCACCAAAAACAATCGCTATTACAGGTAGTGTGGGTAAAACCACAGTAAAAGAAATGTGCGCGGCGATTTTATCAGGTCATGGTGAAGTACTGGCAACCAAAGGTAACTTTAATAATGACATTGGTGTACCTCTGACCTTGTTACGTCTTGAGCCACAGCATCAATATGCGGTAATTGAATTAGGCGCCAATCACATTGGTGAAATAGCTTACACAGTCGCGATGACTAAACCTGATGTTGCTGTGGTTTGTAATGTGGCTGAATCTCATTTAGAGGGATTTGGATCATTACAAGGTGTGGCTACCGCAAAAGGCGAAATCTACGACGGCCTGAAACCTGACGGTGTTGCAATCGTTAACAGCGATAGTGATTTTGCAGATTACTGGCTCGAAAAACTAACTGATCGTAATGTAAAACGTTTTTCTACTCAGCAAAAACTAGATTACTGGGCAGAAGATGTGGTGCTTGACGAGCAAGCGCGTGCGTCTTTTGTGCTTTGCAGTAAACAGCAAAAAGTTCCTGTTACTCTCGCATTGCCGGGCAAACATAATATTGCTAATGCATTAATAGCGACAGCATTAACCACTGAGCTGGGTGTAAGCCTAGAAAGTGTTGCTAACGCATTAGCTGGCATGGGAGAAGTTAAAGGTCGTGTTAATGTACTTAAAGTATCAGACACTCTAACCGTAATTGATGATACTTATAATGCCAATGTGCAGTCAGTAAAAGCGGCGATTGATTTATTAAGCGACATGCCGGGACGTCGAATTTTTGCGTTAGGTGATATGGGCGAACTTGGCGAAGAAGCTCGCTTTTATCATCAGCAAGTAGGCGAATATGCAAAACAAAAAGGCATTGATGAGCTATACAGCCTAGGCGTATTAAGCAAATCGGCCAGTGATGTATTTGAAAAACCAAATCGTCACTTCTCGAACCGTGAACAACTATTACAACAATTACAAAGTGTGCTTACTGAATCTCAGCAAAAGACCACCCTTGTAGTAAAAGGATCGCGCAGTTCTCGTATGGAACTAGTGGTAGCAGATTTAGTTAATAGCCAGCAAGATGGCAACAATGGAGTATCGTCATGTTAGTTTGGCTGGCAGAGTATTTAACACAATATTATAGTGGCTTTAATGTTTTTTCTTACCTTACGCTGCGTGCGATTTTAGGTATTTTAACTGCGCTGCTTATCTCTCTTTATTTTGGTCCTAAGCTTATTCGTGGCCTACAAAAAATGCAAATTGGTCAGGTGGTACGTCACGACGGCCCCGAATCTCACCTATCTAAAAAAGGCACGCCTACCATGGGGGGCATTTTGATTTTAGGGGCGATTTTTACCAGTACATTACTGTGGGCTGACCTTTCAAACAAATATGTATGGGCAACCTTATTTGTGGTGGGGTCATTAGGTGTAGTTGGCTTTATTGATGACTACCGTAAAGTGATCCGCAAAGACCCTAAAGGCCTAATTGCGAAGTGGAAATACTTTTGGCAATCAGTGATTGCATTAGTGGTTGCCAGTGCGCTTTATTTTACTTCGCAACAAGGCAGTGAAACCTCGTTAGTTGTGCCGTTTTTTAAAGATGTGTTACCACAGCTTGGGCTGTTTTATATCGTGATGACCTATTTTGTAATTGTAGGTACTTCAAATGCGGTAAACCTAACGGATGGTCTTGATGGTTTAGCAATTGTACCAACCATTTTGGTTGCTGCGGCGCTTGCTATTATTGCTTACTTAACCGGTAACGTTAACTTCTCAAGCTACTTACATATTCCGCATTTGCCATTAGCAAGCGAACTTGTGGTTGTATGTACTGCCATAGTTGGCGCAGGACTGGGTTTCTTGTGGTTTAACACTTACCCAGCACAGGTATTTATGGGTGATGTAGGCTCATTAGCACTCGGTGGTGCACTGGGTATTATTGCGGTGCTTGTTCGTCAAGAACTGGTACTTATCATCATGGGTGGTGTGTTTGTAATGGAAGCATTATCGGTGATTTTACAAGTAGGCTCTTATAAATTACGTGGTCAACGTATTTTTAGAATGGCGCCTATTCACCATCATTATGAATTAAAGGGTTGGCCTGAGCCGCGCGTAATTGTGCGCTTTTGGATTATTTCAATCGTGCTAGTTCTAGCTGGCCTTGCGACATTAAAGATCAGGTAAATGACAGTTATTAACGAGATAAAAAACAAACAAATCTCAGTGCTCGGACTCGGTGTAACCGGTCTGGGCATTGTGCGTTTTTTATTGTCTCAGAATATTAAACCAATTGTTGTTGATAGCCGCATGGCGCCTCCGGGTGCGGATTGGCTAAACGAGCATGCCAGCGAGTTAACTACGTTTTTTGGTGATTTAGAACAGGCAGACTTAGCCAGCAATGACATTATTATCATCAGCCCAGGTCTAAGCCTTGCTACACCGGCTGTTGCAAACGCCATTGCTGCGGGCGTTGAAGTGATTGGTGACGTTGAGCTTTTTGCCCGTTTAACCGATAAACCAATTGTTGCGGTAACAGGCTCGAATGGTAAGTCGACAGTAGTTACCTTGGCGTTTGAAGTACTGAAAGCCGCTGGTTATAAAGTAGGGCTTGGCGGTAATATTGGCACAGCAGTACTTGATTTATTGTCGCAAGATTACGACGTTTATGTACTTGAGCTATCGAGTTTTCAGCTTGATACCACGCACAGCTTAAAAGCGAAAAGTGCCTGTGTATTGAATGTTAGCGAAGATCACCTTGATCGCTACTCAAGTTACCAAGCATACATTGACTCAAAGCAAAGTATTTATAACGGCTCAGAGCTTGCTGTTGTGAATGCCATTGATGTGGCAACCCATACAGCAAAGCAACCACAAGTAAGCTTTGCACTTGCAAATGCAGACTTTGCCTTAGTAGAGCATCAAGGTGAGATGTACTTTGCAGCACAAGGTAAACCTGTGTTACCTGCAAGCTGTTTGAAAGTTGTTGGCTCACACAATCAACAAAATGCACTAGCAGTTATGGCGCTACTAAGCCCGTTTAGCATTTCTAAAGAGCATTATCAGCAAGCGTTTAGTACGTTTACTGGGCTTGCACATCGTTGTCAGTTTGTCGCTGAAATTAATGAAGTGAAATACTTTAATGATTCAAAAGCGACCAACGTTGGCGCAACCATCGCTGCTATTGAAAGCTTAGCTGATCAAGCAAAGCAATTAGTTGTGATTGCTGGCGGTGATGCAAAAGGGGCTGATTTAGATGCCTTGAAACCCTATTTGAATGACAAAGTGAAAGCTCTTATTTGTTTTGGTAAAGATGCTAAAGCACTGGTGTCATTAACTGAAAAAGGTCATTTAACCACGAATATGCATGAAGCTGTGCAATTGGCAAAGCAGTTAAGTAGTAGCGGTGACATCGTATTGCTTGCTCCTGCGTGTGCCAGCATTGATATGTATAACAACTATATGCAACGTGGTGATGACTTTGCGCAGTGCGTATTGGCGGAGGCAATATGATCGCATTTGCCGACATTCGTGAAGCATTAACCCCTAAGCAATCGCCACAGCTTTATGATGTGCCGTTGTTGTATTGTATGTTGATGTTGATAGGTGTTGGTTTTGTGATGGTTACAAGTGCTTCAATGCCAACCGCAGAACGATTATTTGATAATCCGTATCACATTATTATTCGCCATAGCATGTTTTTAATCATGGGCTTTTTTCTATTTTGGATTGCCACAAGTGTGCCTATGGACTGGTGGAAACGCAGTAATGCCTATTTATTGTTATTGGGTTTAGGTTTACTGGTGTTGGTACTTATTGTTGGCCGCGAAGTGAACGGTGCTAAACGTTGGATCCCCATAGGCCCTGTAGGTTTTCAGGTGGCAGAAGCCGCTAAGTTGTTCTTTTTTAGTTATATTGCCGGCTATTTAGTTCGTAAGCGCGAAGAAGTACAAGAAAACCTAAAAGGCTTTTTTAAGCCACTCGTTGTCTTTGGTGTTTATGCATTGCTTATTTTAATGCAACCAGATTTAGGTACTGTTGTTGTACTTTTTGTAACCACTGTCGGTTTATTATTTTTAGCCGGTGCTAAGTTATGGCAGTTTTTTGGACTGATCTTAACGGGCATTGCAGCCATTGTGGTGCTAATTATCGCTGAACCATACCGTATGGCCCGTGTAACTGGCTTTTTAGAGCCATGGGAAGATCCGTTTGGTAAAGGGTATCAGTTAGTACAATCACTAATGGCCTACAGTCAAGGCGGTTGGTTTGGCCAAGGCTTGGGGAATAGCGTACAAAAACTGCAATATCTACCAGAGGCGCATAATGACTTTATCTTTGCCGTAATTGGTGAAGAGCTTGGCTTTTTTGGTGTACTGAGCATTTTGATAGTACTAGGTGTATTCGTATTTAGAGCCTTGTTAATTGGTCAAAAAGCCCTGAAGTGTAGCAAAGAGTACGAAGGCTATTTTGCCTTTGCAATAGGTATCTGGTTTGC
This sequence comes from Pseudoalteromonas sp. APAL1, assembly GCF_021532475.1. Taxonomy (NCBI): domain Bacteria; kingdom Pseudomonadati; phylum Pseudomonadota; class Gammaproteobacteria; order Alteromonadales; family Pseudoalteromonadaceae; genus Pseudoalteromonas; species Pseudoalteromonas sp. APAL1. Next base: position 131,004 of record NZ_JAKGAW010000004.1, read on the forward strand.
GTTTCAAACCATGGTCAATGTTGGCGCAAGTGCCGGAATATTACCTACAAAAGGCTTAACATTACCGTTTATTTCTTACGGTGGTTCTAGTTTATTAATTATGACCATAGCAACAGGTGTACTTTTGCGGATCGATTTTGAAACAAAAATGGCGACTAAGCAGGCAACCTCACGTGGAGGTAAGCGATGAGTAAAAAATTACTTGTTGTTGCAGGCGGTACTGGTGGCCATATTTTTCCAGGTATTGCCGTCGCTGATTTTTTAAAGCAGCAAGGCTGGCAGGTCAGCTGGATTGGCACGCCTGACAGAATGGAAGCGACAGTAGTACCTAAGCACCACATTGATATTGACTTCATCAATGTCAAAGGAGTTCGTGGTAACGGTATTAAACGCTTGATTAAAGCCCCGTTTATGGTGATGAATGCTATTTTTCAAGCGCGTAAAATTTTAAAAGCACAAAAGCCCGATGTAGTGCTTGCTATGGGTGGTTATGTGACCGGACCTACTGGAATTGCAGCTAAAAGTTTAGGCATTCCTTTGGTTATTCATGAGCAGAATGCAGTTGCAGGCATGAGTAACCGCTGGTTAGCAAAGTTTGCCAATAAAGTGCTTGCCGCTTTTCCATCTGCTTTTGCAAAAGAACACTGTGAAGTGGTGGGTAATCCGGTCAGAGCAAGTGTTGCAAATGTTACTGCTAAACAGACGACTACGCCGATTAATGTGCTTGTGGTGGGTGGTTCGTTGGGCGCGCAGGTACTCAATGAGACTTTACCAGCTGTATTCAGTGAACTTTCAGCGCTAACAACGCTTAATATATGGCACCAAACGGGTAAAAATAATGAACCGAATGTGACTGCCAGCTATCAACAGTTAGGACTAGCTGAAAATAGCAAAGTTGCTGAATTCATTGATGATATGGATAGTGCATATCAGTGGGCCGATTTGGTAATTTGCCGCGCTGGTGCGCTAACGGTTAGTGAGATTGCCGCAGCGGGTCGAATGGCGTTATTTGTGCCTTTTCCACATGCAGTGGATGACCACCAAACGGCTAATGCAAAGTATTTAGTGACTGAGCAAGCCGCGCTGATTATGCAGCAAAGTGAGTTTAATAAAACAGCGGTCGTTGAATTATTAACACCGTATATAAACGCACCAGAGAAAATTTCAACAATGGCAAGTAAAGCAAAACAGCTTGCTATTTTAGATGCCACAGCCAATGTTGCCAAACGCTGTGAGCAACTAGCAGATAGAAGAGATTAGTAGTGAAAGAAAGCACGAAGAAAGAAAACAACACTCGTCCTGCGATGCGTCGTATCGACACCATCCACTTTGTTGGTATTGGTGGTGCAGGCATGGGTGGAATTGCCGAAGTACTTGCTTTTGAAGGCTACCGCATCACGGGTTCTGACATTGCGCACAGTGCGATGACTGAACGCTTAATTCAAGTGGGTGCAGAAGTATTTATTGGTCATGACGAAAACAACGTAAAAGATGCCAGTGTTGTGGTGGTATCAAGTGCTATTAATGAGCAAAACCCTGAGATTAAAGCAGCTAAAGCGGCGCGAATTCCTATTGTTCGCCGCGCAGAAATGCTTGCTGAATTAATGCGTTTTCGCCACGGTATCGCAGTGGCCGGCACCCATGGTAAAACCACAACAACCAGTTTAATTGCCAGCATTTATGCACAAGCCGGTCTTGATCCAACCTTTATTATTGGTGGCTTGTTAAACAGTGCTGGTAGTAATGCCAAGGTCGGTAAAAGCGACTTCTTAATTGCAGAAGCTGATGAGAGTGATGCGTCATTCTTACACTTACAGCCTATGGTTTCGGTGATCACAAACATTGAAGAAGATCACATGGATACTTACGGCGGCAGCTTAGAAAAAATGAAAGACACCTATGTTGATTTCATTCATAACTTACCGTTTTATGGTTTAGCAGTGGTGTGTATTGACTCTGAAGTTGCGGCAGAGCTTATTCCGCGTTTTGGACGCCCTGTTATTACCTATGGTGAATCGGCTGAAGCTGATTATCGCATGCTTGATTTTAGTCAAACTGCGAATACTTGTTCATTTAACGTAGTAAATAAACAAGGCGAAAGCTTAGCTGTAACGCTTAATATGCCTGGTAAGCACAATGCACTTAACGCGACAGCGGCGATTGCAGTGGCAAAAGATCAAAACATTGCCAACCACGCCATTTTAGAAGCGTTAACAAAGTTTGAAGGGGTAGGCCGTCGTTTTCAGCATTACGGTACCTTTGAAAATGAGCGTGGCAGCGTGATGCTAGTTGATGACTATGGACACCATCCATCAGAAGTAGCAGCAACGATTGCAGCGGTTCGTGAGGGCTGGCCAGATAAACGTTTAGTGATGGTTTATCAGCCTCACCGTTATAGCCGTACTCGTGATTTATACGAGGAGTTTGTCAAAGTACTGGCTGACGTTGATCAGTTATTACTGTTAGATGTGTATTCAGCAGGTGAAGAGCCTATTGTGGGAGCTGATAGTAAGAGTTTATGCCGTAGTTTACGCCAACGAGGTAAAGAGCCATTACATATCGCTAGCAGCTCTGAGCTTGCGGGGGTTCTTGCAGATACCCTGCAAGATAATGATTTAGTTTTAACACAAGGCGCTGGTAACATAGGCCAGTTAGTGAAAAAGTTAGCAGCAACCAACTTGTCAGTTGAACAACTAAAGCAGGTAAATATATGAGCCAGTTAAGCGACAAATTTGGCAAAGTAGCGGTACTTTTTGGTGGCACATCTGCCGAACGAGATGTCTCGCTAAAATCAGGCCAAGCCGTATTGAACGCTTTGCAAAGCGTTGGCGTTGACGCCATTGCTTTTGATCCAAAAGATAACTCATTATGGCAATTAAAGGATTTAAATATAGAACGCGTATTTATTGCGCTTCATGGTCGTGGTGGTGAAGATGGCACCATTCAGGGCGCACTTGAATTTATGGGTATTCCGTATACCGGTAGTGACGTTCTTGGCTCTGCGCTTGCGATGGACAAAGTTCGCTGTAAGCACTTGTTTAAAGCAATGGGCCTGAGCACTGCACCATATACTGTTGTTGATAGCCGTAATGAATTTGATAGCCAAGCAATTATTAATGAATTTGGCAAAGTGATGGTAAAACCGTCACATGAAGGCTCAAGCATTGGTATGGCAGAAGCAAGCAGCGCAGAACAGCTAGATGCCGCTTTAAACGCTGCATTTAAGTTTGATAGTCAAGTGTTGGTAGAGCAGTGGATCACAGGGCGTGAATTTACTGTAGCGGTACTTGGTCAAGATGTTCAGCCTGTTATTGAGATGACCACGCCAAATGGTTTTTATGACTACCAAGCTAAGTATCAATCGAACACAACTCAGTATCATTGCCCAGCTGATTTATCAGTACAAGAGACTGAGTTATTGCAAGATATGGCATTAAAAGCATTTGATTTAGTCGGTGCAAGTGGTTGGGGTCGTGTTGATGCAATGCGTGATCAGCAAGGTAACTTCTATTTATTAGAGGTTAATACTGTGCCAGGAATGACAGAAAAGTCGTTAGTACCTATGGCTGCAAAAGCAAACGGCGCTAGCTTTGAACAATTAGTGGTTCGCATTTTGGAGCAAACGCTTTAATATGCATCCGGTTTTAGAAAAAGCAAAGCAGTTAAAACAACAACTTAATTGGTCGTTGATATTTGGTGTGAGCTTTTTTTTAGTCGTGGTTTTTGGTCTAGTAAAAATCACGACAGGTGTGTCTGACTGGTTAGTTGAAAATAAAGATGCGCAAATAAAGCATTTATCGGTATTAGGACAACCCAAATATACAGATGAAAAAGCGATTATTGGCGCAATAAAAAAAGCGGATTTATCGAGTTTTTTTGAATTAGACGTGAAACATGTGCAACGCTTGGTACAAAGCTTACCTTGGGTTGCGACAGCTTCAGTAAGAAAGCAATGGCCAGATACTCTGCAAGTTTACGTAGTAGAGCATCAAGCAGTTGCGCACTGGAACAGTGGAGCGCTTTTAAATCAATCAGGTGAGGTATTTGAAGCAACTAGCGATAAGCTACCTGATACACTTCCTCAGCTTTATGGCCCAGAGGGAAGTGAAATTGAAGCCTGGACAGCATTTCGTCAATTTCAAGAAATGCTTAAGGTCAATAATTTAGAGCTGACAAGTTTAGCGCTTTCAGAGCGCTTTTCATGGCAGTTATGGCTTGATAACGGCATTCGCCTGAATTTAGGTCGTAAAGAAAAAGCAAAGCGTGTACAGCGTTTTATTGATGTGTATCCGCGCATGGAACAACGTGCAGATGCACAAATTGATGTTGTTGATTTACGGTACGATACCGGTCTTGCAGTGAGCTGGAAGCCACTTCAAGAAGAGCAATTAGAAAATAAGAGTAAGGCATGACTAAGTCAGCAGAAAGAAACCTAGTGATTGGATTAGACGTTGGCACATCAAAAGTAGTAGCCACCGTTGGTGAGATCACCGCAGATAATAAACTCAGTATTGTGGGTGTTGGCAGCCAAGTATCGCATGGTATGGATAAAGGCGGCGTTAACGACCTTAACCTTGTTTCTGAATCGATTCGTCGTGCTATTGACGAAGCGGAGTTGATGGCTGATTGCCGTATCAGCTCTGTTTACTTAGGTATATCTGGTAAACATATTCAATGTCAGAATGAAAGCGGTGTGGTTGCAATCAATAACACTGAAGTGACTGATGAAGACATCGAGAATGTAATTCATATCGCGCGTTCAGTGCCTATTTCGGCTGAACGCAAAATGTTACATGCTCTGCCACAAGAATACAGCATCGACATGCAAGAGGGGATTAAAAACCCATTAGGTATGAGCGGTGTACGTATGGAAGCCCGTGCACACATTATTACTTGCTCGAACGATATGGCAAAGAATATTGAAAAGTGTGTTGAACGTTGTGGCCTTGAAGTCGATCAGTTGATCTTTACGGCTCTGGCATCATGTTACTCAGTACTAACGGATGATGAAAAAGAGTTAGGTGTCGCTGTATTAGATATTGGTGGTGGTACAATGGACATCACTATTTATATCAATGGTGCGCTGCGTCATTCGGCTGTTATTCCGGTTGCTGGTAACCAAGTGACTGGTGATATTGCAAAAATATTTAGAACACCTATATCACATGCAGAGTCACTCAAAGTACAATACGCATGTGCAAGCAGCCAAATGGCAAGCAATGAAGACACTATTGAAGTACCAAGTGTAGGTGGACGTCCAGCGCGAATCATGTCGCGTCATACTTTATCTGAGATTGTTGAACCTCGTTTTAGAGAATTATTTGAGTTGGCGATGGAAGAAATACGCCGCTCAGGTTTAGAAGACCAGATTGCTGCAGGTCTCGTCATTACAGGCGGAACAGCAAAAATGACTGGCGCAATGGAAGTGGCAGAAGACATTTTCCAAATGCCGGTCAGAATTGGCAAACCAATCGGGATTGTTGGTTTGACAGATTATGTAGATGATCCTTCGTACGCGACCGCGGTTGGTTTGTTACAATACGGCCGTACAATGCAATCGATGAATGCACAAAAGTCGAAAGCGGAAGGTGATAATAATTGGTGGAACCGTATTACTAAATGGTTCCAAGGTGAGTTTTAAGACTCAAGTCGGAGAGTAAACATGTTTGATATGATGGAACAGCACAGCGAAGAAGCTGTCATTAAAGTAATTGGCGTGGGCGGTGGCGGCGGTAACGCTGTTGAGCACATGGTAAAACAACAAATTGAAGGCGTACGTTTCATTGCTGCGAATACGGATGCACAAGCATTACGTAATTCGTCGGCTGATGTAACTGTACAGCTAGGCACACAAATCACCTCAGGTTTAGGTGCGGGTGCGAACCCTGAAGTAGGTCGAAACTCAGCAGAAGAAGACGCTGAGACAATTCGTGCCAGCCTTGAAGGTGCTGACATGGTATTTATCGCTGCAGGTATGGGCGGTGGTACAGGTACCGGTGCTGCACCAGTGGTTGCTAAAATTGCTAAAGAGTTAGGTATTTTAACGGTTGCTGTAGTAACTCGTCCGTTTGACTTTGAAGGTAAGAAACGTGCGGCAGCAGCTGAACAAGGCATTAATGAGTTGTCAGAAATTGTAGACTCGCTTATTACAATTCCGAACAATAAATTGCTTAAAGTTTTAGGTAAAGGCACTACACTATTAGATGCCTTCGCAAAAGCAAACGACGTTTTATTTGGTGCGGTACAAGGTATTGCAGAGCTAATCACACGTTCAGGTCTGATCAACGTGGATTTCGCCGACGTACGTACAGTTATGTCAGCGATGGGCACTGCAATGATGGGCACTGCATCAGCGTCTGGTCCTGACCGTGCACAAGAAGCGGCAGAAGCAGCTATTTCAAGCCCATTACTTGAAGATGTCGATTTAACCGGTGCTAAAGGTATCCTGGTTAATATCACTGCAGGTATGGATATTGCGATTGAAGAATTTGAAATTGTAGGTAATCACGTTAAGGCACTTGCATCAGAAAACGCAACAGTGGTTGTTGGTGCGGTAATTGACCCTGAAATGAGTGATGAACTACGCGTAACAGTTGTTGCAACAGGTTTAGGCGGCGATCGTCGTCCACAGTTTGGAATTGTTGATAATGGCTTTAAGAAAGCATCAGGCTCTGATGTACATAGCTCAATGAACCAAACGACTAGCAGCATGTATGTACCAAGCTTTGCAAGTCAAGGCAGCAGCGATGATGTAAGCATGTCTGCTGCACCTGAAAAGCAAGAGCCAGTACAACAAAGTACAGCGAGCAGCTCAGTATCTAGCAGCACTGAGAGCAGCAAAAAGTCTGATAAATCAGAAGGTGGCGATTATTTCGACATTCCTGCTTTCCTAAGAAAGCAAGCTGACTAAGACAGGTTTTGTTGGTAATTTTGTTCGATAAATAAACAAATTGGCAGCTGAATGTATTTATGATACAATTTGCCGTCTAACTGTAACTATAAGTGAGCGAACCTATGATTAAACAGCGTACGATTGCAGAAGTAGTCAAAGCCATAGGAATTGGACTTCATAAAGGTGAGAAGGTCACTATTACTCTCCGACCTGCGAGCGCAAATACTGGGATTGTATTTCGTCGCGTAGACCTTGATCCGGTTGTTGATTTTGAAACAACACCTGAAGCCGTTGGTGATACGCAATTGTGTACCTGTTTAACAAACAAAGATGGCGTTCGCTTATCAACGACTGAGCACCTTATTGCGGCGGTAGCGGCAATGGGTATTGATAATCTAATTGTTGAATTAGACAGCTCAGAAGTACCTATTATGGATGGTAGTGCATTACCATTCATCTACTTGTTACAAAAAGGCGGCATTAAAGAAGTAAATGCAGCTAAGCGCTTTATTCGTATTAAAGAAAAAGTACGTATTGAAGAAGGCGATAAATGGGCTGAGATCGAACCATACGATGGTTTCCACATCGATTTTGAAATTGCGTTTGATCACCCTGCAATCAATGAAAGCCGCCAACGTATCGGTTTAGATATTACGACGCAAAGCTTCACAGAAGAAATCAGCCGCGCACGTACTTTCGGCTTTATGAAAGATATTGAGTATATGCACGCTAACAACCTAGCATTAGGTGGTAGCATGGATAACGCAGTTGTATTGGATGAGTTTAAAGTACTAAATCCAAACGGCTTACGTTATAGCGATGAGTTTGTTAAACACAAAATCTTAGACTGTGTGGGCGACATGTTTATGACTGGCCACAACATTCTAGGTAAAATCACGGCTTATAAATCAGGCCATGATTTAAACAATAAACTACTTCGTAAAATTATGGCGACTGAGTCAGCATGGGAATGGGCAACATTCGATACCCCAGTGACTATGCCAGCACCAGGCTTAGAAGTAGCAACAGCTTAATCGCAAGCATATTACAGTTATAAAAAATGACGCTTTAAGCGTCATTTTTTTTTGCTTAGCTTATAAGCCTAGAATCGCTTCAAGCTCGACCAACTGATTGATTTGATAAGTTGGTTTAATATCTTCTGGTAACTCAACCCCAGGATGTTGCAACCAGCAAGTGTCGATACCAACATTATGACCGCCTAAAATATCGCTAGCAGCGGTATCACCCACCATTAAAATCTGCTCTTTTGGTGGATTACCCATTAATTGGAAAGTATGTTGAAAAATTTCTGGAGCAGGTTTGGCTTTACCGACTAACTCTGAAATAACCAGCCAATCGAACATATCCTGTAAACCTGTATGCTCTAAACGCTTTTGCTGTAGTTTAGCAAAGCCATTGGTAATAATGCCTAACTTGGCGTGTGACTTTAATTTAGTCAGTAGTTCAACCGCACCAGGTAGTGGCACACAAATAGAGGCCATAGCGTCTAAAAAGCCATCATTTAAGGTTTTTGCTGGCACATCTAGTCTATTAGCCCACTCTGTAAAGCGGGTGATCTGTAGCTCACTGGCAGTAATTTCGTGCTTTTGATAAGCAACCCAAAGCGGTTTATTAGTTGCTTGGTAATGATGATAATCTGACTCAGTAAATTCTACGCCATAATTGGCAAACATTACCCTGAGGCCTTCAAATGCATTAAAACTAAATAGTGTTTCGTCGGCATCGAATAATACGTGGCTATACTTCATGGTTATCCTAATTACTGATTAAACAGGGTAGGGTGTAAAAATGGTGCCATTGCAAGCGTTAGCGCTTGTACATAAGTACTTTCGCGTGTCGCTAAGTGATTGGTCAATAAACCAATAGCGCCACCTTGCTGCTTGATATTAACAGTATTGAATGCATCATCCATTACATCTCCCAGCTCTTTACCGGCCAGTAAGGCATCATAAAAAGGTTGAGGTAAAGGTAGGTTGCTACTGCGGCCAACGCTAAATTGCTGCTGGTTTGCAATCACCACAAAGGCAAAGGTTGCTGCGCCATAACTAAATTGTTCTGCGCCTCCCTCCATTGCGGCATAAAAGTCGGCATCAAAGTGGTTTTGGCAATACTTAACACGGTTTTCAGCGCCGATACGGGTTTCATCTTCACCTAGTGGCTGATCAGGCACACCCGATGGTGCATGCTCACCTTTGCATTCAATGGTATATTCTGGGAAATAAAGACTAAAGACATGTTTAGCCGCGTTAATTTTTACAGGGTTCTTTGAACCGACAATAACACGTAATGTTTTTTTCAAGCTGGCGACTCCATTATTTCGGTTGAGCCAGCAGTGTACCCGAGTGAGTTAAATCGGCAAGTCAACTGGGGCTAAATTTTCAAGTGCGCGCTTTTTCAAAATAATATCTTTGATCAACGGTGTTAAGACCAATTCCATTGCAAGGCCCATTTTACCGCCCGGCACAACAAGCGTGTTTATGCGTGACATAAAACTGCCTTCAATCATGCGCAAATAATAGGGGAAATCTACGTCTTCTATGCCTCGAAAACGGATCACAACAAAACTTTCATCAAGAGAAGGAATATCTTTTGCACTGAACGGGTTAGAGGTATCAACCGTTGGCACCCGTTGGAAGTTTATATGTGTTCGTGAAAACTGAGGGGTAATATGGTTAATGTAATCATCCATACTGCGCACAATTGAGCCCATGACAGCTTCGCGCGAGTGACCTCGTTCAGAGGTATCGCGGATCAATTTTTGGATCCACTCAAGGTTGATAATTGGCACCATGCCAATTAACAGGTCAACATGTTTGGCAACATCATGATTTTCATCAACAGCACCGCCATGCAGACCTTCATAAAACAACATATCGGTATTGGGTGCTAAGTCTTGCCAAGGCGTAAAAGTCCCCGGCAATTGGTTATAAGGAACTGCTTCATCAAAGGTATGTAGGTAGCGCCTTATTTTTCCTTGGCCGGTTTCACCATAATGATAAAAAAGCTCCTCAAGGGCACCAAAATCGTTAGCTTCTCGGCCAAAATAGCTAATATGCTTGCCTTCTTGTTGTGCTTCACGGACCTTTTTATCCATTTCTGGACGTGTATAACGATGAAAGCTATCTCCTTCAATAAAGGCAGCATCAATATCTAAGCTTCTAAAAATATGCTTAATGGCATTGGTTGTGGTGGTGGTGCCAGCACCAGATGAGCCTGTAATTGCGATGATAGGGTGTTTAGCTGACATAATTATTCTCGTTATTTGTTGATACCAATCGACTTAAATATTGAAACATTCTAGCGCGCAGAATGGTCAGTAACTTAACACGATTGGTGTAGCGTGCATAAAATCAATCAGTCGAAACTGATAAAAAACGAACACTCCCTAGTTATAAAGGTCGAGCATGGTAAGGTCAAGTGACTGTCAGATTAATTAGCGCTATCATGGCATATAAAAATTAAAAGAGAGAACCCTATGAAATTGATTTCGTCTTTACTTTTCGTCGCCGCAGGGACATTTTTTACTAGTCACGTAAATGCTGCGATGCCAAAAAGCGAAATACTACTTGCTGATTTTGACACTCCTTACGGCATGAAAGTCTCGCGGATAACCGATAATAAAAGTTACAACAATCAGCCATTTTTAGTTGATACAGGGCTGTATTACACCCATGAGGTTATTGCTGAAACTGGACAGTCACAAACAGATATTGTGTTTTATAACTTTGCTACAAAAACTAGCGTGAATATAACTAATACGACTGTTAGTGAATATTCACCAACTTTAATGCCAAATCAGCAGGCTCTCTCAGCAATCGTTGTCGAAGAAGATGGCAAACAAAAGTTATGGCAATATCCGCTTGCTAATGAGCAAACTGCAAGCCGTATTTTTGAATGGATTGAACCAGTTGGCTACCATGCATGGGGCGCTGAAAACGACCTAATTATGTTTATTTTAGGTGAACCACATACCTTGCAGTACACGAGTATTGCAGCCGCTAAACCGCGAGTAATTGCAGCTGATATTGGCCGTACGTTAGTTTTTGATAAACATACAAACAGTTATTTATTTAGTTATAACAAAGATAATCAACATTGGGTTGCACGCTTTGCGCCGCAAACTGAAGAGGTCAGTGACTTATTTAGGTTACCTGACTCAGTGCAAGATTTTGCTTTAATTGATCAAAAAACTTTGGCATATGCGGTTAATAACCGAATTTACAAGCGCAGCCTAACAGAGCCTGAAGTGGTATCACAATGGCTTGATTTAAGGCGTTTTTGTGAAGGATCAATTTCGCGTTTAAATTATAAACATAACAAACTGGCATTTGTGTGTAATAAATGAGTAACGGTTTTACACTGATTGCTGTACTGTGACTAATAATTAACGCTATTGATAAGGGACGAATTTGTCTTTTTCTGCCGAACAACTTAGTGTACAGCTGGTTAAAGCGGGCTGTCGCAGTAATTTTAAAATTAAGAATATTAACGAATTTATGCCAGCAAACTCAAAAGAAGCTTTTTATGTTCATGAGCAAAGTGGCCAAGCTAAAATCGTTATTAGACCAATTTTTGAAGTATTTAGTGCTGACTTTGATGCAATCGAAGGTATTACGCGTGTTAAAGACTATTTTCACAGCAGTGAGATGACACGCTTTCCATCGCGAATTTATAAAAGTGCGCATCCCATTCATTATGGTATCGCATTTAAAGTCACTTCCTCTGAAGCGGCTGAGCAATTTATAAATAAATTAAGCGCTATTTTGGCGCAATAAAAAGGGCCACATAGTGGCCCTTTTTGCATCTAGTAGGGTTAGCGTTTAAGGAAGCTATTTACTGAACTTAACTCACGTTTTTTCAGTGCAATACAATCATTAACGCTTTCTTCAAGCTTACTAAGAGAGCGTGCATACCCTGGTACTTCAGTGATTTTATCATTGAAGAAGGTTTTGGTTTTCTCTAGGCTTTGTGCATCACAGCTTGCGGTAGTGAAGAACGGCAAGTTTGGTACAAAGAACGGTGGTAAGTTCTTAGTGATCGCATCGTAATTGTTGTAAATCCATTCAATAAACAGTGCTTCACGTTCTTTACCATAGCCTAAACCACCTAACAGCGTGCGCATATCTGAGGCTGTTACGTCATCAGTTAAGCTGTATTCAAGTACTGCTTTTTGTAGCTCTGGTTTACCAAAGTAACCCATTGCTGCCAGCATCTTAGTACGTACTTGTGGATCTTTGGTGGTTTTAAAGGTTTGCTTGTACTTTTCAAGTAACTTCGCATCACCATGGTAAGCAGCAAGATTTAAGTAAGTTGATGCTAAGTATGGGTCTACATTTTCAGGATTATTTAAGTAAAGTGCTGCTTGCGCTTTTGCGGTATCAATTACTTTTTGATCTTCACCATCAAAACCTAAACGCGTAATCACTTGCGCACGTAATTGTGATACTGCCGCGTCTTCATCTGCTTTTGCTGTTAAACCATACTGCTTGGCAGCAGGTGAAATGCTGTTACGGATAAACTTAGGCCATAGCTCACGGTTGCTGTCGTCTTCGAATACACGTTTTTGAGAAGCAAGGTAACCTAATGCTGTATTTGCGACTAATGGGTGCGCATCACTTACGAAGGCTTCTAAAGTTTGCATTAAGTGAGCGGCAGAAATAACACCTGCATCAAGTAATGAATCAACAGCAGAAAGCAGCGCTAAGCGTTCACGAACCGTTAGTTTGTCAGCAGCGTTATCGAGCAGGGCATTGAACTGTGCGTCATCTAATACCCAGCGGTAATAGCCCATTGCACCTTGATCTGGGTAGATCCACTCAGGCTCAAAGTCGAGAGTCAGTTGCTGTGTTTCTTTGTTAAGCAGTACACTTGCGGTTTTAACTTTGTCGCCCGCACCATACTTAATCGCAACCGGAACATTCCAAAGTTGTGCAGGTGCATCAACGCCAGCATTTACAAAACGGCTTTGGCTGATATTAATTTTTTTACCATCTTGCGTTACTTTAATAAGTGGGAAAGATGATTGTTCGATAAACGATTTTAGAACACTGGCTACATCTTTATTAGACGCTTCGCCTAGTGCTTGCCATAGATCCGCGGCTTCTGCATTCTTATACGAGAATTTCTTCAAGTAAGCGCGAATACCTTGCTGGAATGCATCTTCGCCAATCCAGTTTTCAACCATAGATAAAACTGCACTACCTTTGCTGTAGGCAAGGCCAAGGCCATCCATAATGTCAGCTTCAGTTTTGATTGGTTTACGAATAGGCTTGGTACTTAAACGTGCATCTAAGGCCATTACATAATTTTGTGGTAAATCTAAGTGCGACTCAAACTCAGGGTTAATTTGTGCTGTGATTTTCGCTGCCATCCAGCTTGCGAACGCTTCGTTTAACCATAAGTCATTCCACCATTTCATGGTCACTAGGTTACCGTACCATTGGTGGGCTAACTCATGGGCAATAATTGATACATTACGCTCTTTTTTGCTGCGCGTTGCTGTCGATAGGTCTACCAGTAAAATGTCTTCACGGTAAGTCACTAAGCCTGCATTTTCCATAGCGCCAAATGGGAACTCTGGTACTGCCACTGAGTCTAGTTTTTTGTAAACGTAAGGAATGCCAAAATAATCTTCCAGTGCTTTTAACACGCGAGGCATATTTTCTTTTGCGTAATCAGCAAGGTGAATTTTACCTTGTGGAGTCACCACACGGCCAGGGATCGGCATGCCTTTAATTTCAAGCTCTTCAAACGGGCCTACAGCCATGGCGACTAAATAAGACGGAATAGGCGGCGTTTTATCAAAAAAGTGTGTTGTCATATCGCCATCAACTTTGGTTTTTAATACCGGTGTGTTGGCATACACTTTTTGTGATGTTGGCGCTGTGATTGTTAGCTGAAAAGGTATTTTATAACTAGGCTCGTCAAAAACGGGGAATGCACGACGAGCATCACTCATTTCAAATTGGGTGAAAAGGTAAGGCGTACCTTGGTCTAAGGTTTTATATAAACCAACACTTTGACGGTTATAAGGTGCGGTAAAATCAACTTTTAAAGTGTATTTACCAGGCTGAATTTTTTCTTCACACGCGAATTTAACTTTGCCTGTTTTTAGCATTTCAGCGCTTAGGTCGCAGTTTTCTGCACCTAAAATTTTCGCCATACTAACGGCATAATCAATACCGTTTAATTCGATGTAATTCGTTGCTTTTAGAACTTCTAAAGCAATTTCGGTATGACCAGAAAAATTGTCTTTTGCAGGATCAAGCGTTAGTGCTACTTGTTGTGAGCTAGGCTTGGCAAGCTTTTCGATAACATATTCATTGGCATGGGCAGAGCTAACAGCAAGTGCAACACTTACCGTTAATAGGCTTTTTAAGAACATAAATATCCCTGATTTTTTGTTGTTAGAAAGGCACCTGCTATGAGGGGCGAATCACCATGCTATCAGGTTTTAATTTGAACAGTAATAAATAGTTAGTAACAAAGTTTGTCAGTTAATTATGGCGGTCGATGAAACGTTGCCAATGCAGTTGCGGGTTTATTTGTCGGACGTTTTGTAACACGGCATTTAATAACGGCATATCAGTAAAGCGTTGCTCGTTGAAATCTTTAAAACCAAGTAAGTAGTTAAAAGCATCTTTGCTGTTTGCTTGCAGGGCATGAATTCGCACTTGTTGTTCGAAGTTAAGCCGTAAGCTGCTAATTGCGGTTTTCATACCTTGTTGATCAACATTTGGAATCGCGCATTTTTGTAAATAACCAGCTCGCTCACCTTCGCCAGAAAACCAAATACGTACTTTTTCGCTATAGCGACCTGATTTAGCGGGTAAATCAAACATTAGTCGTTGCTGGTTTTGCTCGTTTAAAAAGTCTAAGTACTGATCAAGTCCTGCATCGAGTAATGCATTATGAATAGGCACATAGCGGGGCTTGATCTTGCCATGCGTATGAAAATCAAAGCAGCGAATTCCGTCAAGGGTGACGATGTTATCTAGGGTTAAGTGGCCAATTTCATCGCTGTAGGCACCAGTATAATAAGCAAATAAAGGTAGCCAAAAATGCCAATGCTTAGCTTGTTCACGAACTAAACGCTGATCACCATAGATGTAACCATTATACAGGGTATGTAATTCCATGGCCGAAAAGGGCCTACGACCAAGATGGGACTTCAACCTAAAACCTTGATAATAAAGATGTGTCCAGAAGAGTATACCTGATAAGTATCAAGTTTCCAGCTTAACGACACAGCCATAAAAGTAGCCGTGTCGTTGTAAGCTCAAGGATTGGAGTTAATCGCAAAGTGCTTTAGCTAGACCAACAGGTTCGATTTCAACGCATACTTGATCATCGTTCCAGTTTAAACCAACTAGCGCATCATCTTCGTTTAGGTCTTCAACCCATTCGTCCAAAAATTCATCTAGGCCAATTTCGACTGGCGTATAGTCTTGCCACTCGTCTTTACATTGTGCTTTTGCTGCGTCTTCAGTGCCCCAAAGTAATAGCACATCAGTGTCGCTAAATTGGTTTGATTCACAGACAACAAAACCACCATCTTCGGCACCCAGTGCCCACATAGATTCGTTCAAGCGAACTTTTTCAACAAAGCTAACTAATTCTGATTCAATTTCGATATCGCTCATTTGCGTAACCCTTATCTTTATTTTCGTGGATCTGTTTGTTGTACCGCCGCGTTATCTGCAAATTTATGATAAAACTCTACTAAGTGTGTTAGTTGACTAAAATCAGTTAATTCACGAAAGCGGATCCAATCTAGCAAGCAGTATAAACTGATGTTGAGGTATTCACAGCTTTTAAATACTGGCTCAGATAAATGATCATTTAAATAGGCTAATGTTTCAGCAATTCGTTCGTTTTGTAAATTAAAAAACAATTTATCGTCGTGGGTATTAAATCCAGAGCGCTGGCAAAGTAACATTTCTACGAGTGAATCATTGCAAGCATTAATAATGGTTAAATAATTTTCTTGTTGCCAACTGAGTAATGTTTGATCTGTATTTTCTAACAAGTAGCGAATAATTGAGTTTGAGTCAAAAACATGAAAGCCTTTATCAATTAACACAGGAATTTTTCTAGCCGGATTATGAGCAATCATGGTTTTACGGTCTTGCTCAGAGAAAATATCTAGGTTTATAAATTCAAGAGCTTGCTTATTGAGTGCAGACCAAATACGAATACGGCGCACAAAAGGTGAGGTGGTCGAGCCTAAAAGTTGCATTTTGAGATCCTTCGCAAAAAAAAGCCGCTGGTTAGGCGGCTTTCAAATATTCGTATGAAATCAGTCAGTACGGCTTGTTACTTCAAGCAGGTGGTAACCGAACTGTGTTTGGACCGGACCTTGTACTTGGTTAATGGGAGCTGAAAAAACCACTTTATCAAACTCAGGTACCATCATGCCTGGACCAAACTCACCTAGTGCGCCACCATCTTGCCCCGATGGGCAATTAGAGTGAGCGCGCGCAAGTTCTGCAAAATCAGCGCCCTGTTCAATTTGCTGTTTTAAATCTAAACAGTGAGCTTCACTGTCTACGAGAATGTGTCTTGCACTGGCTACTGCCATAACATCTCCCTACTATGTGTTTTAGTATTAAATTACTAGTTTAGTTCAATATTTACTGAACGAAAAATTAAATTTATTTTGCAGCTAATTCTGCTTCAATCGCATCACGTAACTCTTTAGATTCT
Organism: Pseudoalteromonas sp. APAL1; assembly: GCF_021532475.1. Lineage (NCBI taxonomy): Bacteria > Pseudomonadati > Pseudomonadota > Gammaproteobacteria > Alteromonadales > Pseudoalteromonadaceae > Pseudoalteromonas > Pseudoalteromonas sp. APAL1. Next base: position 147,622 of record NZ_JAKGAW010000004.1, read on the forward strand.
GGCTTGGTTTTACTGTTGAAGCGCTGCACTGTCTTACGGTCTGCAGACACTAAGTATTTGTAAAAGTTCCAGTTAGGTGAGCTGGTTACTTCGTTTAAGTGTTTAAATATAGGGTTTGCATCACTACCGCGAACAGCACTGGTAGCCATCATATTAAAAGTCACCCCATAGTTAATAAAACAAACTTTTGCTGTGTCTTTTTCATCGTCTTCTTCTTGAAAGAAGTCATCAGAAGGAAATCCTAATACAACTAACCCGCGGTCTTTGTATTCCTTATGGATGGCTTCTAAGCCTTCAAACTGACCGGTAAAACCACAATTACTTGCGGTATTGACGATCAATAGCGGCTTGTCTTTAAATTCACAAAAGTTAATTGATTCTTTTGAGCGCAATTTTCGTAATGTAACGTTGGTGAAATCGTCGCATTGGCTAGTTGATTTTGCTGTTGGCGTGGCTTCTGTGGTTTGTGCTGCAAGGTTTGTTGTAATTAGACCTGCTGCAAGTAACAAAGCATATTTATACATACTAATTTCCCGCTAGTTATTTGTGATGAATATACGCTAATATGCGAAAAAGTGATCATTTAATTTCAGCTATTTATGACGATTCGTACAGCAACTCAAAACGATTTAACTGATATTGTCGCGATTTACAACGAGACAATTCCTGGACGTATGGTAACCGCAGATACCGAAGAGGTGACGGTTGCGGACAGGCAAGTATGGTTCGATAGCCACTCAAAAAAACGACCTATTTTTGTATGTGAACAGGCAGGGAAGGTGGTTGCATGGATGAGCTATAAATCTTTTTATGGCCGCCCCGCTTATGATGGTACTGTTGAAATCAGTATTTATATTACCCAGCGAGCACAAGGACAAGGGCTAGGAAAACAATTGCTTACATTTTCAGAGCAACATGCAAAAACGCTTGGAATTAAGGTGTTGTTAGCTTTCATCTTCAGCCATAACATGCCGAGTATAAAACTGTTCAAGCGCTTTGATTACTTGGTGTGGGGAGAATTGCCTGAGGTGGCTATTATGGATGGAAAACCTTATAGCTTAACCATTTTAGGTAAGCATATTGACGCATAACATACGGTAAAACAGATAAAAAGTGCTAAGTCATTTGTGATGCTTCGAGTTTTTAGACTACGCTAATATAGGTAATTATTCTTATAGTGGGTGTGGTTTACAGTGCGCAGAATCTTAATTGTTGATAGCAATAGTGTTTTAGCGATGCGAGTAAAAGTGCTGCTGGAGCTGATCGGCTGCAGGGTTGAGCTATTACACTTTTCTATGGTTGATGATTCAGTAGTAGAACAAGACTTTGATCTTGTGGCTGCTTCTCATGGTGTACCAACGACAGTTATTCGAAGATTAATGGGCGGGTTTTCGCATGACCGCTTTTTATTGCTTGCTCCAAAAGCACAACGAAGCGACCTGCTTGAGCACTTCAGCGTGGTCAATCGATTACTGCCAAATGCAGTCGTTATTTATCCTTTTTTTGCCAATAAGGAAATTAGCTCTTTACTAGAAGAGGTGCTTGAGCTCGATAGTGACAATATTCTTCAACTTCCTAAAGTGCTACTTGTTGATCACTGTGCAGAGCGTCTAGAAAAAATAGCGCTTAATCTCAAAGGCGCACATATAGAGACGTTAACTGCTGACAACTCACCCTCTGCAATAGAACTTATCAAAGAGCATGATATTGATCTATTAATCAGTGATTTTACGTTTGCTGATGGCACGGGGCTTGAGTTATTCATAAAGCTTAAAGCGTTACAACCGCATAGCCGTTGTTTATTGTATACCTCAAAACCGGATCAGGTTTCTATGGTTGCTGCAATTCGACAAGGGGTTGAGGATGTCTTGATCAAGCCTGTTGACGATAATAGCTTATTGCAGTCAGTGCATAAGCTTTGGCAAACCGAGTTATTAAAGCGTCACAATGCTGAGCTTGTTGAGCGATTACAAAATACCGTTGATGCTCTTATCGAAAAAGACAGCTTACTGCGGGTTATTTTCAAACATACTCCCGATGCCATTATTTTATTTGATCGCCATGGCAAGATAATCGAAACCAATGATGCATGTGAACAGCTATTCGATAAGCCCTTGAAGGAGTTTGAAAACTGTTCAGTATTCGATTTTTTTGATGCAACATCCATTTTACGTATCAAAGAAAAAATAGCGACGCTAAATAAAAATCGTCAGTTTAGTTGTGATTTAAGGCTACTTAAAGAAAACGGTAACACAGTTCCTTTGGTGGGATCGTTCAATGAGATAGACCATCATGGTGAAATAGCGCTTGCGGTAATCTTTAAAAATGTAACGCACTTAAAAGAAAAAGAAGACCTACTTTTAGAAGCGAAAGATATGCTTGAGGAAGAAGTCAAAGCGCGTACGGCACAACTAGAGCATGCAAAAAATGTAGCAGAAGCAGCAAGCCTCAGTAAATCTGAGTTTCTAGCGAATATGTCTCACGAATTAAGAACACCAATGCATTCTATTTTAAGCTTTGCTCGTTTTGGCTTAGAAAAAGTTGCTAATGACGACTTAAGCAAAGATAAATTAAATAAATATTTGTCACGAATAGAGCAAAGCGGAGAGCGGCTTTTATCTTTACTTAATAACCTTCTCGATCTGTCAAAGCTTGATGTCGGTAAGTTTCCTTTTAATCCGCAAAAACACAACCTCAGTAACATTATAAAAACCAGTATTGATGATGTTTCGGGCACCGCGCTTGAAAGAAACATTATTATTCGTTTATCGGGAGGAGAACAAGGTATTACCCTTGATTGTGATGAAGAGCAGATCAACCAAATCATGCGTAATTTATTAGGTAATGCTCTGAAGTTTAGTGAGCCTAATAGTGAGATTGAAATTAGTTTGTCGTCACAAGAAAAAATGGCCGAAATCGCTGTTATTGACCATGGTATAGGTATTCCTGAGCAAGAACTTGAAAAGGTATTCGCTAAGTTTGAACAAAGCAGTAAAACTAATAGCGGTGCCGGAGGAACTGGGCTTGGGCTTGCTATTTGTCGCGAATTTGTCACTTTGCATCAGGGCACAATTAAGGCACTTAATAATGAACATGGCGGTGCGACAATTATCGTTCGGCTGCCCCTGCAGATAGATTTACCAAAACACTTAACGAATGACACTAAACCAATAACACTTAATTCATAAGACGGAAGAAATAACATGGCCTTAAAGCGAATTTTAGCCGTAGATGATGAACCATTTAACTTAGAAATCATTGAAGAGATTTTTGAAGATCTCGATTTTGAGCTGAAGATGGTAAATAGCGGTCCAGAATGTTTAAACGTTGTTGAAGAATTTGCTCCACAAGTCATTCTGCTTGACGTAAGTATGCCTCAAATGAGTGGTTATGAGGTTTGTCGCAAACTAAAAGAGAATCCAAGTACAGAAAAGATTATTGTCATGTTCGTATCGGCAAGAGGCACTGTAGAAGAGCGAATGGAAGGCTATTCCGCTGGTGCTGAAGACTATATTGTGAAGCCATTTAGCCATCAAGAGCTAAAATTAAAATTATTGAACCTGAATCAAGTCCTTATTGAAAAAGAGGCTCTAGAGCAGCAAGTAGAAGATGCCACATCAACTGCGTTTAATGCGATGGCTAATAGCAGTGAAATGGGGCAAATAGTTAATTATATTGAACATATAGGTTTGATTGAGAGTGAACGTGAGTTAGGAAAAGCCTTTTTAAACTGCCTAAAGTCATTCGATTTACAAAGTAATGTCGAGTTTAGATTAGGTACGCATGTTGAGCATTTTTCTGTAACGGGTGTGTGCTCACCGATCGTCATTGAATTGTTCGACATGTTAAAAAGAAAAGGGCGACTTCATGAGTTTTCGAACCGCATTTTAGTTAATTACGACATGATTAGTCTGCTTATCTTAAACATGCCAGAGCAAGACCCCGATAAACATGGTCGAATTCGCGACCATATTTGCTTTCTAGTGAGTGTTACAGAGCAACAATTAAAAGCGATCATTACTAAAAAAGAATTATTAAAACAGCAGCAACAACTAAATGAAGCTGTGAGTAATGTACATAGAAAATTTACTGGCTTAATCAAGCTGTTAGATGACAACCGAATTAGTAATGAGGCAGTATTTAAACAGCTACAAGAAGATCTTGAGCAGCGAATACCCACTATGGGCTTAGATGAAGACCAAGAGATATTTATTTATCAAAAGGTGGATGAAACGATTCAAAACTCGGTAGCCAGAGAAGAGTCTGTCAAAGGAGTTAAATCAGCGTTTCATGAAATCGAAAATGATTTATCGCAACTATTAACACGTTAATTTAGGCATCCCGCGGCAATCCTTTTTCAACAATACGAATTAGCCGCGCAGTTTTGCGTAACTTAATTTGTCGCTTGTTTTGCTGTTGCTCGAGCGCCCATTCGATATGCTCGGCAACTAAAGGGCTGGCATTAACAAGCGTATCGCTCAAAGCTTGGATGATGTTGTCGTTGTAATCGGCATTACCTAATCCTACAGCGAGGTTTCGTTGCCAACGTTCGTGACCAATACGGCGGATAGGGCTGCCTTCGGTATTTTTTAAAAACGTCGCTTCATCCCATGCAAAGAGCGTCAGTAAATCTTGGTCTTTAAGCTGTTGTCTGGGATGAAAGTCAGCTTCATCGGTTATTTGTCCGTAACGATTCCACGGGCAGACTAACTGGCAGTCATCACAGCCATACACGCGATTACCTAAAAGTGGGCGATACTCTTCAGGGATTGCACCTTGCAACTCAATAGTAAGGTAAGAGATACATTTACGCGCATCAACAACGTAGGGCTCAACAATGGCACCGGTAGGGCAAAGGGTCATACAGGCTACACATTTACCACAGCCTTCAAAGCTATTTTCTTGATCAATAGGCAGCGGTATATCAACAAACAATTCACCTAAGAAAAACCATGAACCCGCTTCTTTGTTGATTAATAAGCTGTGCTTTCCACGCCAGCCTAGACCTGCTTTTTCGGCCAGTTGTCGCTCAAGTACAGGTGCAGAGTCAACAAATGGACGAAAGCCTAACTGGCCAACATGTTGTTCAATTTGCTGGCCTAACTTTTTTAGGCGGTTGCGAATTAACTTATGGTAATCACGACCTAGTGCATAGCGACTAATATAGGCTTTATCGGTCTGTTTGAGATTTTTAGCAAAACTTGCATCAGGTGGTAGGTAGTTCATTTTTACTGAGATGACTCGCTGCGTGCCAGGCACCAGCTCAGCGGGGCGCGCTCGCTTCATTCCATGGGCTGCCATATACTCCATCTCACCGTGATAGCCTAAATCTAACCAGCGCTGTAATTGTGCCTCGTGTTTAGTAAGATCAATATCAGTGATCCCGACTTCTGCAAAGCCAAGGTCTTTACCCCATTGCTTTATTTGCAGTGCGAGTTGTTCATAATCAGTAGCAGGTGTTGTCACGGTCAATAAAAAAGTAGCCAAGAAGTGGCTACTTTATCATAGATTAGCTACATTCAGCAGCTAAAAGAGACTATACAAAGCGTTTAAGCTGCTCTTGGGTTTGTTGGCTGAGTAGATGAGATTGCTCACAATCAGCCAGGGATTCATCTATTTGCTGTTTAGCTTGCTCACCTAACGCCACAATTTGCTCAACACTTTGATGAGTTTGGGTTTGAGTTTGCTCTAATAAACGCACCGCACTAACAATTTGTTGCAGTTGCTGTTGATTTTGCTCAAATTCAGAGAGCATGTTACTAAATCCAGTTGATGTGTTGCTAATTGCTGTTTCGGCTTCACTTGAGTGGCTAATGAGCTGCTCAGATTCTTTATTGGTTTCGCTTACTAGACTATTCATTTGATTGATGAAATCGCTAATTTGGCGGGTTGCATCATTGACTTTTACTGAGAGGGTTCTTACTTCATCGGCAACCACGGCAAAACCACGGCCAGCTTCACCAGCACGGGCTGCTTCAATGGCCGCATTGAGAGCAAGTAAATTAGTTTGATCTGAAAACTCTTCGACCATTTTCAAAATAGCGCGAATGTTTTCGCTGTTCTCTTTCAACCCTGATACGGTAGCTGAGAAGTTACCGAGTATTTGGCTGATCATTGCTACTTTTTTAACGAGGGATGACAGTTCATGAGCTGAGTTTTGTACAAAACTCAGGTGCTCACTGTTAACATGATGCACGCTGTCAGTATTTGCTGATATATTTTCAAGGCTCGAGGTAATTTGATTGCTTGAGTCAGTAATTGTTTGACTGAACTCAATTTGCTGGTGGCTCAATTGCGCTGTTTGCTGCATTGACTGGGTCATTTTTGAGCTACTATCAGCACTCGCTTGGGCACTTTGATATGTAGTGGCTAACAACTGACTCAAATGGGTAGTAAAAGTGTTGTATTGTTCACTTAAATCTCGAAATTCATCGTAAGTAAAGTGGGGTAACTTTGCAGACAAGTCGGCATCATGTTGATTAATTTTTTCTAATGTATCGCGCATTGCCTGCACCGGGCGAACAATTAAAAAGCGCATATAAAACACAGTAAAAATAAAGCTGGCAAAAATGATAAAAGTCATCAGCCAAAATAAACCCATACTGGTTTGTTGTTCTGAAAGACTGCTGTAAAGCCAGATAAGCGTGATCGCTTGAAACGCAAACACAAAACCTAAATTACCGACAATCTTACGTGTTAGGGTGTAAAAGAAAGTTTGTTCGATAAAATTATAAATGCGCATATAGCTACTCAATATGGTGTTGTGTTGATTCATTTTGGCGTATTTTAGTATTGTTCATTTTCACATAATTCAACAGTATAGCTTAGTTTTGTTGAGTTACAGTGACTGTAGTGTCATTTGTGTATGACATGGAAAATTAGTGAAAATACCATCTACGCCATACTCTAGCATAAGCTCTATATCTTCTACCTTATCGACCGTATAGGCATAAACTTGAAGACCGCGTTGCTTAGCATCCGCAACAAACTCATGGTTTATAAAGTTTTTATCTACATGAATGCTATAAGCATGCAGTTTTTGCGCAAATTCACTGTAATTAATTGGGATAGAGGCGGTGAGAGCACCAATCTTTACCCAAGGCAGTTTTTGTTTAAGCCACATTAGTTGGTGATGATCAAATGATGAGACTAAAAGGTTATCTCTAGAAATTTTCCCGGTACTGACATTTGACTCAATAAGCTCAACAAACTTGTCTAATGAAAAGGTATGCTTTAGCTCTAAATTGAGCAAAGTTTTATCATCGACCCAATCAATGGCTTGCTGTAAAGTCGGCACTACTTCGCCATTACCCGCATCGTACTGTTGAATTTGCTCTTTTGAGCAAGCATTCACTTTACCGCGACCTGAGGTTGTGCGATCAAGCCAGGTGTCATGAATAATCATGTAGTCATCAAGGCAGCTTTGTACATCAATTTCGATACCATCTACTGCTAAATCAACGGCGGCGAGAATGGCGCTCTTGGTATTTTCTGGGTAGGTACCGCTGGCACCTCTGTGAGCGAATACTTTTATCATTGCTTATGTTTCCGAGTCACTGACCATGTTTCATAAAAAGCGGCGCTTATCACTAACGCACCGCCCAATAGGGTGCTAATTGAAGGTTGCTCATGCAAAATTAAAAAAGCGAAAAACGTGCCATACAAAGGTTGCAAACAAGATATTAAACCAGCCGTTGAAGCCGATAAGTTTTGCAGACTTGCCGCAAACAATGAGTGGGGCGCTGCTGTAAAAATAACCCCAACGGTAATTAATAGCAGCCAATTAATTGTATCAACTTGTAATGGCGGCACTTCAACAAAGGCACAGAGCATGATACTGGCAATCCAGGTTTGATAAAGCATGGTTTGAGGACCGCCATATTGGCTAAAGTAACGCTTGTGAACAATATTCCTAAAAGCAAAAAATAACGCCGATAAAATGCCAATGACAATGCCCATAGTTACATCATTGCCTAAACTAGCATCAGGAATGAGCAAGTAAATGCCAGCCATTACAACCAAAGCACTAAAAATATCTTTCAGTTGTGGTTTGTTACCATGAAAAAAAGGTTCTAAAAACACTGTGATAACAGGGTAGGTAAAAAAGGCAATCATACCTACAGCGATACCAGCCAATTGCATACCAGCAAAGTAGGTGAGCCAATGAATCCCAACCGTTACGCCAAGCAATAAGGCGATGAGGTAATCACGACGAGAGCGGAGCTTGATGGCTTTGTGTTGAATTGTGAGTAAGATCACTAATGCACAGCCTGCAATCGCTGTTCGGTAAACGGTAATATCTAATGCACTTAAGCTGACTAACTTTGCAAATAATGCCGTTCCACCAAATAGCAGTACTGCAATGTGCAAGTATATTAGGCTTTGTTTGTGTGCCTGCATTACTGACCTTATTATTGTTGTTATTAACTCTCTTTGTAACGGTAATCCTTTACTTTGTAAACTCCCCAAATAGGCTAATCCATTCGTTTAATTCCAAAATTACAACTTTAAATAGCGATAGTAATAATAACGGCAACACAGATAGCAATGCTGCTTTCTATTACAGCGACTGCCGTGTTTTTATCCTGCATTGCTTGATCAATCGAAATTTTACTGAAAATAATTTTATCAACTAAGTAACGAACAACCGGTAAAATTAAAAAGCCAAATAATGCGTCAATAAAGAATAAACTTAAGCTTTGCTGCCAAGAGTGAAAGCCACCAATAAGCGCATGACATAAAATAATAGCCAATGCCAACATGGTGCCCGAAAAACTCAGCGCAACAGCTTTATTACCTTTTTCTAGTTGCTCATTCAAGTTAAAAGCTGTGAGGTGATCATAGCCTTTAGCGAAAATAATTAGCATAAGTTGACCTAACAAGTAGAACACTATTGCTGATAACCAAGTACCTTCTCCCGTTAAAGCGCCTCCAATGATCAAGGCTGCAGCCATGTAATTAGCGGCTTGAACCAAGCCAACCGCTTCATTTTGTTGGTTTATTAGCTGCTCTTGGTTGCAAAATAAACGAAGTAATAATTTGTCATTTAAAATACGTGAACATGTTAACAACACCATTCCTAGTAAACTGTAGAGCGAAACATTTATTAAATCGGTAATTAAGCCTTTACTTGGGCCTGTTAAAACAAAACCATAGATAATAGTGATTGCTCCCAAATACCCTCCAATTGAAAGACCCAGAGCGCTATTTGCATTATCGGTTAATTGACTGGTGGTGTTATAAGGAGTTGCTAAGTTATACGACAGTTTTGCAACGGCTATAATTGCAATGAATAGAGCTATGTAGGCGCTATTGTAAGCCATGCTTGAAAGATAGTGAGTTAAGTTAATATCCATAACGGTTGGGTTATTTTGTTGTTCTTTTTCGAAAATCTTATCATAGAGTGTTTGTTGCAAAGAATATCAACGCTTCATTTTTGGCAGAATTAATCAATTTCTTAAAAGTTTCATCGCTTTTTTATGACAATTGTCATGATGTATTGCTTACAAATGTCGTTAAACACTCATTCTTTTTTAAGTAACACTATACCTGTACCGATACATGCCGGTTTGTCATTCATTAATATAAAGGGTATAGCTATGAATCTAATTACTAAAAATATTTACTCGTTATTCGCTGCGGCAATTACATTTAACACAAATTACGTATTTGCTGAACAAAGTACTATAGATAGTATTGAACTTGCATCTCAACAGCATAACTTGTCAGAACTTACCGAAATAGCAAAAAATGCAGCAGGGTATGATGCAGCGCTTGTGAATTATCGCCTTGCTATTGCACATAATATCATGGGTGAAACTGAAAAAGCGCTTGCCTTACTTGATATTGCACAAGCAGTGCTTTTAGACGATAAACTTGGCGCAGATAAAAGTGAGGCAAACGCATTGCTTGCTCAAGTGTATGGTTATCGTATTTCGATTAAACCTATTACAGGTTTTTACTACGGCATAAAATCGAACAATGCGTTAAATAATGCGGTGCAAATTGACAAAAGTAATCCTCGTGCTCATCTAGTTAAAGGTATAATTGCTTTAAACACACCTAGCATGTTTGGTGGAAGTAAACAGCAAGCGCTAAGCTCATTGAATGCGTCTCTTATTCACTATCAAAATGATAATAATGATGGTTATAAATGGGGGCAGGCGGAAGCATATGTCTGGCGTGGGTTAACATATTTAGCACTAAATGATGTGCAAAAAGCAGTGCAAGATTGGCAAACATCACTTGACCTTGCACCAAACTATACATGGCCTAAAGTTTTGATAAATAACAATAAGCAGTAACTAATCGTGGGCAGCCATATGCTGCCCAAGTTTAGATAAGATTTAAAAAAGCCAAAAAATGGGATTGAGCATAAATGAAAAGTGATAGTTTTAGACAAAGCTTAGCAATTGAAAAAAAGCCTTACTGGGTCTGGGGTCCACTTGTTTTTTCAAGTTTTTATTTTTTACCGTTGATTCTAAGTTTTGAGCAATTCGCAGCTTTAGATATTTTTATTATAGTTATGATATATATAACTTTTATTTTTTACTATGTTAAAGCTGCTAACGCAAAAGGTGAAGATGCACTCATTCCAGTGTCTATAATTGTTATTATCGCAACTTTTGGTACATATTTAACTCTTGGAACACAAACTTTATTTGGCTTTGCTTGCTATTTTTTTGGGTTCAACTTTAGACAAAAAAAAGGCGTTTTAGGGCTAGTTGCTGTTGCTTTAAGTATTTTTCTCGCGGTGTATTTATTTGATTTGAATAATCCATATTTTATTGCGCCAGCACTCATCATCAGCATTGCACTTTATTTTATGGGACGTGCTGAGAGGCGTGAACGAATACATCAGTTAAGTGAACAAAAAAGTCAACATCAAATAGAACAGTTGGCAATGATTGCTGAACGTGAACGCATTGCACGAGACCTTCATGATTTAGCTGGTCACAGTCTATCGTCGATTGCTCTAAAAGCAGAACTAGCCGAAAAGTTAATTGTTAATGATAACGTTGAGCAAGCACAGAGTGAAATAAAGCAAGTGGCGGCCATTAGCCGAGATTTACTCAGTGATATTCGTAAAGCAGTAACAAATATGAAACAGTTTAACCTCACTAAACAGTTAGAGTTTTTGCAAGAAGAGCTAACACAAAATGGCTTTAATGTAATAGTAAACAATGAATTAACAAACTTATCGACAGCAACACAAAAAACCGTATCGCTTATTGTTACTGAGGCTTGCACTAATATTTTAAGGCATAGTAAAGGGAATGAAGTTTTAATTGATATTAGTAAGGAACTAATATCAATTAAGGATAACGGTATAGTAACCACATTTAAAAGTGGCAATGGCATTAATGGCATTAAGCAGCGTACTGAAGCACTTGGCGGAGAGCTTATTGTGGAAAATAAAAAAGGGTTTAACCTGACTATGAATTTTCAAGCGAATTTATCATGATTAATTTACTCATTGTTGAAGATCAGCAAATGGTTAGGGAAGCAATTAGTGCGCTTGTTGGACTTGATCCATTTATTAATGTCGTTGGGCAAGCAGAGGATGGCAAAGCTGCACTTAAATTTATTGAACAAAATAAGATTGATATGGTGTTATCAGATATTGAAATGCCCAATATGTCAGGCATCGAATTGGTAGAAATACTGAGTAAGCGCCATTCTGATATTAAAACCATGATAATAACTACATTTTCAAAGGCAGGTTACATAAAACGTGCTATGAAAGCAGATGTTCGCGCCTTTATTTTAAAGGAAGCGCCATCAGAGCATTTAATTAATGCAATAAAATCAGTCAATCAAGGCCGAAGAGTCATTGATCCCGAACTTGCTTTACTTGCATTATCTGACACTGATCCATTGACTAATAAAGAACGCAAAGCATTAAAATTAGCCGGTGATGGCTTAAAAACTCAAGATATTGCAAAAACATTGTTTTTATCAGAAGGGACGGTTAGAAATTATCTTTCAGAAGCAATGAGTAAACTAAATGCGGTAAACCGAGTAGATGCTGCTCGCATAGCAAGACAAAAAGGGTGGTTATAAGGTCCTTAATTTTGCTATTAAATTATTGAACAATTTGAGTGCGAAAACTGGTTTAATCAATTTCTTAAAAGTTTAATAGCTTTTGCCTGTCTCATTGTTAGGATATGGGTTAAAATAACCACATAACCAACTAACAAGATAGTGAATGTCAAAACAGGATCCAAATCTCAGTCGAGAACAAGAAAAGTACGAAAACCCAGTCCCTAGCCGTGAGTTCATACTTGCTCACTTAGAATCACGCGCAAAACCAGCTAATTTCACACAACTTTGTGACGAATTACACGTGAATGATACTGAACGTCAAATAGCGTTCAAACGTCGTTTGCGTGCAATGGAGCGCGATGGTCAATTGTATTTCAATAAATTTAAATGCTATGCATTGATAGATGAATCAGGCTTGGTAAAAGGTAAAGTCATAGGTCATCGTGACGGATTCGGCTTTTTAGAAGTTGAAGGCGAGAGTAAAGATTGGTTTATCGCGAAACATCAAATGAGTATGGTGTTGCACGGTGACATTGTGCTTGCTAAAGGTAACCGTAAAGGTTCAAGTGGCAAATGCGAAGCACGCATCATTAAAGTGCTTACCAATGAACGCGCGCCAATTGTTGGCCGCTATTTTGTAGAGCACGGAATTGCCGTTGTGGTAGCGGAAGACCCGCGTATTACGCAAGACATTATGATACTGCCGGGTAGTGAAAATGGCGCACGTCATAATCAAATGGTACAGGTGCAAATTACGCAAAACCCTAGTCGACATATGAATGCTGTGGGTAAAGTGACAGAAGTACTTGGTGAGCATTTAGCTCCCGGTATGGAAATTGAAGTCGCGCTGCGTAATCACGATATCCCTCATGTATGGCCTGAAGCGGTTGAAAAACAAGTTGCTCATTTAGGAGAATTTGTTGATGAGCAGGCTAAACAAGGTCGAGTTGATTTACGTGACTTACCACTCGTTACTATTGATGGCGAAGATGCCCGCGACTTTGACGACGCGGTTTATTGCGAGCGTAAACCCTCTGGTGGTTGGCGCTTATGGGTGGCAATAGCCGATGTGTCGCATTACGTTGGTATGAACACGCCACTGAATAAAGAGGCAATTGAGCGCGGTAACTCAGTGTATTTTCCTGAACAAGTTATTCCGATGCTACCAAAAGTGCTATCGAATGGCCTGTGTTCATTAAACCCAGAAGTCGACCGTTTATGTATGGTCGCAGAAATGACAGTGTCTGATGCAGGCAAGTTATCAGGGTATAAATTTTACGAAGCGGTAATGAATTCGCACGCTCGTTTTACCTACACTAAAGTAAATGCAATTTTACAAGGTGATGAAAAACTGCGTGAAGAGTATGCCCAGATGGTGCCACATTTAACTGATTTGCACCAAATGTACATGGCACTTAAAGCTGCACGCCAAGAGCGCGGTGCGATTGAGTTTGAAACCTTAGAAACGCGCTTTGTGTTTAATGCGCATCGCAAGATTGAATCAATCGTTCCTGTGGTTCGCAATGATGCACACAAACTTATCGAAGAGTGTATGATTCTAGCGAACGTATCAGCAGCCCGCTTATTAGAAAAACACGAAGCAAGTGCGCTTTATCGCGTGCATGATGAGCCTGATGCTGAAAAGTTAGGTTTTTTCCGAAACTTTTTATCAGAGCTTGGTATTGAAGCGGCGATTTCTGATGAGCCAACACCAAAAGAAATCACTCAAGTGTTAGCTAAATTAGGCGACCGCCCAGAAGCAGAGCTTATTCAAACTATGTTGCTCCGTTCAATGAAGCAAGCTGTTTATCAGCCTGATAACATTGGCCATTTTGGGTTAGCCTTACCAGCTTATGCGCACTTTACATCGCCAATTCGTCGTTATCCAGATTTAGTCGTGCACCGAGCTATTAAAGCGGTACTTAAAGCGCAAGGCCAGCAAACTTCGGGTGAGTACGCTTACACTGATGACGAAGTAGATATTTTAGGTGAGCAGTGTTCAACCACTGAACGCCGTGCCGATGATGCGACTCGCGAAGTGGCAGATTGGCTTAAATGTGAATTTATGCAAGATCATGTTGGTGACGAATTTGGTGGGGTGATCTCATCGGTGACTAACTTTGGTTTATTTGTACGCTTAGACGATTTACAAATCGATGGCATGATCCATGTGACCAACTTAGGCAACGAATACTTCCATTATGATGGCGCTAAGCATTGCTTAATTGGTGAGCAAACGCACACAGTGTATCGTTTAGGCGATAAAGTGACGGTTCAGGTGTCATCTGTAAGTCTTGATGAGCGCCGTATAAACTTAGTATTAGCGGGTGAAGCACCACAAGATCGTTACACTCGTCGTCGTGGTCGCAGTGAACCTGCAAAACCAAGCGTTCGCGCGCAGCTTAAAGCTGGTAAAATTCCCGGTAAAAAAGGTGAATCAAATCGCTTTGAAGCAAAGTCAGGTGACAAAGATAATGAAAAACGTGGTAAGTCTTCTCATGCTAAAGGGCGCAAAAAGCCCAGCGGCAAACAGGCTGATGCTGTAAAAGCCAGTAAAAAGAAGAGCAAGAAAAAAGCCACTAAAAAGGCAAAAAGGCCGGGCAAGAATGCCCGCAAACAAAGTAGCCGAGGAGCAAACAATACGTGAGTAATGAATTAATTTTTGGTTTTCACTCAGTTGAAGCAATTTTAGAAAAAGAGCCGGAGCGCTTTTTAGAAATTTATGCTTTAAAAGGGCGTGAAGATAAACGTTTAAATCCGGTTATTGACCAAGCACGTAAATTCGGTATTTCTGTTCAGTTTATGCAGCGTAAAGCGCTAGACAATAAAGCAAACGGTGAGCAACACCAAGGCATTATTGCTAATGTTAAAGCTGCACGTATGTATAGTGAAAAAGACCTTGACGAAATTATAGCCCGTGAAGAAACCCCTTTCTTATTGGTGCTAGACGGCATAACGGATCCACATAATTTAGGTGCGTGCCTACGAAGCGCTGATGCTGCCGGTGTACACGCTATTATTGTTCCTAAAGATAAATCAGCTAAATTAAATGGTACCGCGCGCAAAGTAGCGTGTGGTGCTGCTGAAACAGTGCCACTTGTGCAAGTGACAAACTTAGCGCGTACTTTACGTGAAATTAAAGACGCTGGTGTTTGGGTCGTTGGTACTGCTGGTGAAACCGACACTGAGTTATTCGATGCAAACCTCACTGGGCCAATGGCTGTAGTAATGGGAGCTGAAGGTGACGGAATGCGTCGCCTTACCCGTGAACATTGTGATTTACTAGTAAAAATTCCAATGGCAGGGACGGTATCGAGCTTAAATGTATCTGTTGCCACGGGTATTTGCTTATTTGAAGTACTGCGTCAAAGAAATGCGACGCAACTTTAATGTCAGGTCGTTAATTTATGCATAAAAAAGCCAGTGAATATTCACTGGCTTTTTAATGGCCTAGAGCAAATAAACCTTATTCGATATTCTGAATTTGTTCGCGCATTTGCTCAATTAGCACTTTTAATTCTACTGCTGCATTGGTGATGTCACTGTTGATAGACTTCGATGCTAATGTGTTTGCTTCTCGGTTAAACTCTTGCATCATAAAATCTAAGCGTCGGCCACATGCACCACCTTTGACTATAATTTTCTTTGTTTCTTTAACATGCGACTTTAAGCGATCTAGCTCTTCAGCTACATCTTGCTTTTGCGCTAGGTAAATAAGTTCTTGCTCAAGACGTGATTCATCAATGTCTGTTTTCAGTTCTTCAAGTTTTTGATTTAGCTTTTCACGTTGCCATTTAGCGATTTCTGGTAAGTGGCCCTCAACAATGGCAACTTGCTCTAAAATTGCATCAAGGCGAGTGGTGATCATTTCTTGTAGGTTTGCACCTTCATCACTGCGAGCTTGTTTGAAGTCTTCAATTACTTTGTCAAAACCTGCAATCAGCGCTGTATTAACGCTATCCATATCGAGCTCTTCGGCTTCCATAACGCCAGGCCAACGCAAAATATCAACAGGATTAATGTCACCATTACTCTGTTGTTGCACCCATTGTGCGCTTTTAATTAGCTGCTCAGCCAGTGATTCGTTAATCGTTAACTCACCAACATGAGCTGGATTTGCAGCAAACTTTAAGAAAACTTCAACTTTACCGCGTTGTAAGTGTTTACGTAAACGCTCACGAATAACAGGTTCCATGCCACGAAATTGCTCAGGTGCGCGGATAAAAGTCTCAAGGTAACGTTGGTTAACTGAACGAATTTCCCAAGTGCCAGTGCCCCATTCGCCTTTAATTTCGCGACGCGCATAAGCTGTCATGCTGTGGATCATGGATAATTTCCTAGTGTTATTTATATTCAAAGTTGCTTGATTATACCGTATCAGCTTTTAACCTCTAGCGTAAATTTTCTGAAATCGGCTTTTCAGATACAGTTAATTATGTAAATCACATGGCATCTGCCACCACATCGACTTATAATGTGGCAAATTCAGAATTAAGGGGATCGTTAATGCGTCCAAGCGAAAGAACACCTAATCAAATTAGACCGGTTACATTTACACGTAATTACACTATGCATGCTGAAGGCTCAGTATTAGTAGAGTTTGGAAACACTAAAGTTTTGTGTACAGCAACTGTTGAAGCTGGTGTACCACGCTTTATGAAAGGCCAAGGTAAAGGTTGGGTTACGGCTGAATACGGTATGTTACCTCGTTCAACACATACTCGTAATGGTCGTGAAGCGTCGCGCGGTAAGCAGGGCGGTCGTACAATGGAAATTCAACGCTTAATTGCACGTGCACTTCGTGCTGCAGTTGATTTAAAAGCGTTAGGTGAAAACACCATTACTATCGATTGTGATGTTATTCAAGCTGATGGCGGTACACGTACAGCATCTATTAGTGGTGCGTGCGTTGCGTTAGTTGATGCACTCACTTACATGCGTAGTAAAGGTATGATCAATTCAAACCCACTTAAGCATATGATTGCTGCAATTTCAGTCGGTGTATATAAAGGTCAACCAATTAGTGACCTTGAGTACCTAGAAGATTCTGAAGCTGAAACAGATATGAACGTGATTTTGACGGAAACGGGCAAAATCATCGAAATCCAAGGTACAGCTGAAGGCGAACCTTTCTCATTCGACGAACTAGATGAGCTACTTACATTAGCTAAGCACTCAATTCGTGAAATTATCGACGTTCAAAAGCAAGCATTAGCTTAATAAAGAAGTAGGTTTATTAGTTATGAAAGATTATCAAAAAGAGTTTATTGAATTCGCACTTGAAAAGCAGGTGCTTAAATTTGGTGAGTTTACTTTAAAGTCTGGCCGTACTAGCCCTTATTTCTTTAACGCTGGTTTATTTAATACTGGTCGTGACCTTGCACGTTTAGGCCGCTTTTATGCAGCTGCACTTGAAGATGCTGGCATTGAATACGATGTAATATTTGGCCCTGCTTATAAAGGTATTCCAATTGCTACGACTACTGCGGTTGCTTTAGCTGATCACCACGACAAAGATGTGCCTTACTGTTTTAACCGTAAAGAGAAAAAAGCACACGGTGAAGGTGGTACATTAGTAGGTTCTGAACTTAAAGGTAAGATCATGTTAGTCGATGACGTGATCACTGCGGGTACAGCGATTCGTGAATCGATGGAAATTATTGCAGATAATGGTGCAGACTTAAGTGGCGTTTTAATTGCTCTTGACCGCCAAGAGAAAGGCAAAGCTGAGTTATCGGCTATTCAAGAAGTCGAGCGTGACTTTGGCACTAAAGTTATCTCGATTGTAAAACTAGCTGACTTAATTAGTTACCTAGAAGCGAAAGGTACAATGGATGAGCATTTAGCGGCTGTAAAAGCATACCGTGATCAATACGGCATTGCATAACAACTAAAAACGCGAATTTTTTAAAAGCCCAGCTATGTTGCTGGGCTTTTTTGTTTTTAGAGCGTTGTGCTTTTATAGCCTTAAATACAGCTAAAAAGTTACTAAAGCGTTAATAAAGTTTCTCTTTTGTACTGTTTAGACTAAAAAGGATGCAAAAGGTAGTTTTTTTAAAGTTTTCTCAAAAAAGTGCTTGCGTTAATTCGCTGCATCCCTATAATGCGCATCCACCGACACGGCGGACTGCTTACAAACAAGCGAAACGACGAGTTGGTTGAGTCAAGTAAGACTGAGTTTTGAAAAATTAAACTTTTCTCAAAATTAAGTGTTGACAAAAATAACGGCTTGCGTAGAATGCTCAGCCCTTGAGACGCAAAAGTATCTCAAAACGTTCTTTAACAATATAAAGCAATCATCTGTGTGGGCACTCGTACAGATTGAGTTCTAACAGCAGATTCTAGTTCGCTAGATGACGCAAACAAATTTAGAGTCTCAATTGAACTGAGTGACCAACGGAAACAAGTTTACTTGTTTCAGCACAGTCAATTCGATATCGAAAGATATCAAAATTCAGAATTCATTGAGCATGTCCTTCGGGACAGAAAAAACTTTTAATTGAAGAGTTTGATCATGGCTCAGATTGAACGCTGGCGGCAGGCCTAACACATGCAAGTCGAGCGGTAACAGAAAGTAGCTTGCTACTTTGCTGACGAGCGGCGGACGGGTGAGTAATGCTTGGGAATATGCCTTATGGTGGGGGACAACAGTTGGAAACGACTGCTAATACCGCATGATGTCTACGGACCAAAGTGGGGGACCTTCGGGCCTCACGCCATA